>ONHE01000010.1 GCA_900317545.1 uncultured Prevotella sp.
AGTACAAAAAATATCTCAAATACGCAAGAAAAACAAGCGATTTATGATAGCCTTTTATAAGATTTTTGAAGAGAAAGTATTGACTGGGCACTACCGCTAAATAGTTACGGCAATCGGGCTGATTGGCTGCCAAAGATAAACATTTCATCGAAATATTTTTATAGAGAGAAATTTTCAAAAAATCAATTTGATAAATATGTTTGGTAGACATCTGTCCAGAAGAAAAGGAAAATCTTACTGTTATTTTGTTTAATAATTTTGAGTAAATAGCCTGCTGTCAATCAAATTTGATTTTAAAAGACAGTCTGAGACCTCTGTGAAACTACTCTTAAGTCTTATGTCTGTACCTGCAAATCATTATTAGTATCCCAACCGTGGAATTTTAGTCAAAAAATGGTTATTTAAGCCCTGTTTCATCTCGAATGCCTTTCTTATTTGAGAGAATTCGACACAATTATCCTAAGTGACCGATAAAGATTATATGTCATAGCCTCCATCGTGTGTTGTGCATGTGTCTTTGCCAGCATCACATATCGTGCTACTCCTCCAAGAAACCATCTGTGTATGGAGCCGAAGGTACGTTCAATCCTGTACATGATCTTGCTGACGGCCACATTGATATGCTGTTTCCTTTCCGTATTTTATAAGATGGGCAAATATAAGATGGGCAAATAAATAAACTGATAGTTTTGCGGAGGTCTCATTGCAGTAAGGCCTGTACTTATCCTGACGGCTTCAGCACGAATTGGTGTATCTGGGAATGGGGGAAGGCCACCCCCGACGGCAAAACAATATTAAACAGAAGTGCCCCCAAAATAGGCTGAATAGCTCTGGGGGCACTTCTGTTTGATATGTGGTTAGAGAAACAGGGGAGGGATGCGATTCTTTTTGGTCGCAGCCTCTGATTCGGCTCTGCATTATTCGCTAAGCTCGAAATAGTCCTCCAATTCCTTTTCTGCAGTTCCTTGGGCATTCATCAAATCTTTGATGATCTGCCCATGTTCTAACAAGGCGATACGTTGCGAGATGTCAACCGTGTGTTGCAAGTTGTGGCTGCTGATGATGATAGTAGCCTGATGCGTGCGGTTGTATTCAACGAGTATCCGTTTCAGGATGATCTGACTTGACGGATCCAAGAAGTTGAATGGCTCATCGAGGATGACGAGTTGCGGATGATTGAGAAGGGCAGAGATGATTCCGATCTTCTGCTTGTTGCCTGCCGAGAAGTCACGGATCAGTTTTGCCTGTCCGAGAATCTCGCCGGCCATCAACCGTTCAAATACGCTCAGCCGCTGGTCGAGATCTTCTTTGGCAATGTTGTTTACCTTCCCTAAAAAGTCGAAGTATTCTTCTGGTGTCAGGAAGTCGATGAGAAAGCCTTCGTCAATATAGGCTCCTGTGGTCAATTTCCAGTCTTCACTCTGTGAGGGATCGATCTCTCCGATCATGACGTTGCCCGAATCGGCTTTCAGCAGATCGAGGATGAGCCTGAAGAGGGTTGTCTTGCCTGCTCCGTTGTTGCCAACTAACCCGAGGATTTCACCCGAGTGGATGGTCAATTCGGGGATGTCGACAGCCGTCTTTTCCCCGAATTTTTTTGTCAGATCACGAATACTTACCTGCATGCGATTGGTTTTAGATGCCTGATTATCTGATGTTACGCCCGTGGCAGTTCTTGAATTTCTTGCCTGAACCACATGGGCATGGATCGTTCGGACGTGGCATTTTCTCAGCTCGGTATGGTGTATGGTTCACCTCGGCAGCCGTCTCGCGAGTGTCCTGATGTGCGGCTCTTTCCTGAGCGGGATCAGACAGGTCTGCTTTCTGCTCGTTATAGCGTTGGCTCCTCTGCTCGGGGGCGGCCTCGCGCACTTCTTGTTGCTGTATCTCCGGAATTTGTCCGCGGGTCAGAACACTTGCGATGCGGTTGTTCATGTCATCTATCATCGTGTCCCAGACCTTTACACTCTCCAACTTGAAAATCAGCAGCGGATCCTTCTGTTCGTAGGAAGCGTTCTGCACACTGTGTCTCAGCTCGTCGAGCTGACGCAGGTTTTCCTTCCAGTTGTCATCAATGATGTGAAGCATGATCACTTTTTCGAATTGCTTCACTACGCTTTTGGCTTCAGTCTGGTAAGCTTCTTTCAAGTCGCAGGGGATGTTGTAGACGTTCTTCCCGTCTGTTATAGGCACCATGATGCGTTCATACATGCTTCCCTGACTCTCTTCCACCTGCTTGATCACGGGCCAGGCGACACTCTGGATACGGTCTGTCTTACGCTTGAAGCTTTCTACGGCCTTCTGGAAAGAACGCTCCTCGAGCGCCTGTTTCTCCTCTGTCTCAAATTCTTCTTCGGTGAACGGACATTCCATGGCGAGCGTCTTGAGAAAATCCTCCTTAGCTCCCTCGTAGTCGTCCTTCTCGATAATGTTCACGACACGGTCCCAGATGATATTTGTGATGTCCATGCCGATGCGTTCACCCATCAAGGCATGACGGCGTTTCTCATAGATCACCGTGCGCTGCTTGTTCATGACGTCGTCGTATTCGAGCAGGTGCTTGCGGATGCCGAAGTTGTTTTCCTCGACCTTCTTCTGTGCACGCTCGATGCTTTTTGAGATCATCGGACTTTCGATACGCTCGCCGTCCTGGAAGCCCAAGCGGTCCATGACTTTGGCAATGCGCTCGGATGCGAACAGGCGCATCAACTTATCCTCCAGTGATACGTAGAACACAGAAGATCCGGGGTCTCCCTGACGACCGGCCCGACCACGCAGCTGGCGGTCCACCCGGCGGCTTTCGTGACGTTCCGTTCCGATGATGGCAAGTCCTCCGGCTGCTTTCACTTCGGGCGTAAGCTTGATGTCCGTTCCACGGCCGGCCATGTTGGTGGCGATGGTGACGGCGCCTAATCCGTTAGTAGAGCGTCCGGCTTCAGCCACGATCTGTGCTTCACGCTGATGCAATTTGGCATTCAGCACATTGTGCGGTATCTTGCGCATGTTGAGCATTTTGCTCAAGAGCTCGGATATTTCCACGGAAGTCGTACCGACCAAGCAGGGTCGTCCTTGATTGCGCATATTTTCAATTTCCTCGATGACAGCAGCATATTTCTCACGTGCAGTCTTGTAAACACGGTCATCCATGTCATTGCGGATCACGGGCTTGTTCGTCGGAATCTCGACGACATCCAATTTGTAGATGTCCCAGAACTCTCCGGCTTCTGTGGAGGCTGTACCTGTCATACCCGCAAGTTTGTGATACATGCGGAAATAGTTCTGTAAAGTGATCGTGGCAAAGGTCTGTGTGGCTGCTTCCACCTTCACATGCTCCTTGGCTTCGATAGCTTGGTGGAGCCCGTCGCTCCATCTGCGGCCTTCCATGATGCGTCCCGTCTGCTCGTCAACGATTTTCACCTCGCCATTGATGACCACATACTCGTCGTCCTTGTTGAACATCGTGTAGGCCTTCAGCAACTGTTGAAGCGTGTGGACGCGCTCGCTCTGAACGCCATAGTGAGCCATCAGCTGATCCTTACGGTCAATCCGTTCCTGGTCGGAGATATCTTTCTCGTTTTCCAAGGCTGATAGTTGGCTTGTGATATCCGGCAGAACGAAGAGATCCTGCTGGTTTGTCTGGTGCGCAAGCCATTCTGTTCCTTTGTCCGTAAGATCCGCAGAGTTGAGCTTCTCGTCCACTACAAAGTACAAGGGTTCAATAGCTTTGGGCATCTCACGATTGTTATTCTGCATGTAATACTCTTCGGTCTTGAGCATTCCGGCTTTTATGCCTTCTTCGGATAGGTATTTAATGAGTGGCTTGTTCTTGGGGAGGGCCTTGAATGAACGGTATAATGCCAAGAAGCCTTCGTCAGACAGTTGCTGCGCTTTTTTCTGATCGGGTTCCTTCTGCGATTGTGAGATCTTCAATTTTGCCTCTGCCAGCAGCTCCGTCGCTTGCTTGCGCTGCACCTCATAGAGCCTTTCGACCAGAGGCTGGAAAGTCTCAAACATCTGGTCATCACCCTTGGGGACCGGACCAGAGATGATCAACGGCGTGCGTGCGTCGTCAATCAAGACCGAGTCGACCTCATCGACGATGGCGAAATTGTGCTGCCTTTGCACCAAGTCTGCTGGTGAGATGGCCATGTTGTCACGCAGATAGTCGAAGCCGAATTCATTGTTCGTGCCGAACGTAATGTCGGCCTGGTAGGCTTTGCGGCGCTCCGGCGAGTTCGGTTGATGTTTGTCAATACAGTCAACGGACAAACCGTTGAACTCGTAAAGCGGCCCCATCCACTCGGAGTCACGCTTGGCCAAATAGTCGTTGACGGTCACCATGTGGACGCCGTTTCCTGTCAGTGCATTCAGAAAAACAGGCAAGGTGGCAACAAGCGTCTTACCTTCACCGGTTGCCATCTCTGCTATCTTTCCCTGATGGAGTGCGATACCGCCGAAGAGCTGCACGTCATAGTGGACCATATCCCATTTGGTCTTGTTGCCACCGGCAGTCCATTCATTGTGATAGATGGCCTTGTCGCCATCGATGGTGACAAAGTCTTTGTGAGGGTCAGCGGCCAATTCGCGGTCGAAGTCGGTCGCTGTCACGACCACTTCTTCATTTTCCGCGAAACGGCGGGCGGTATCTTTGACGATGCTGAAAGCTATCGGCATCACCTCGTTGAGTGCTACTTCATATTTGTCGAGCGCTTCTTTGTCGAGTTTGTCGATCTCTGTGAAGATCGCTTCACGCTCATCTATCGGCGTGTCTTCTATCTTCGCCTTCAGAGCTTGTATCTTTTCCTTTTCTTCCCGGGCGGCGTTCTGGACATACTGTTGGATTTCCTTGGTCTTGGCGCGCAGTTCATCGTTGCTCAGAGCCTTGATGGCCGGATATGCCTTTTTAACCTCTTCCACGAGTGGCTGGATCAGTCTCATGTCGCGGGCACTCTTGTCTCCGAACAGGGACTTTAAAATCTTGTTGAAATTCATTATTTATTTTTGTTTTTATGAATCTATTGATAAAATCGATGCAAAT
Source organism: uncultured Prevotella sp. (assembly GCA_900317545.1). GTDB lineage: Bacteria > Bacteroidota > Bacteroidia > Bacteroidales > Bacteroidaceae > Prevotella. The sequence goes on from ONHE01000010.1 coordinate 5,039, forward strand.
TTACAAAGAATATTCTGTAAATCAGCAGAAAAACGTTTCTAATTTATATCTGCTGGACGGATAATTCCGTTCGGCAGATGGTATGTGTCCCGAGTTGTTCCGACTGATCTGTGGGCTGCCCGGCGCAAAGGTGTCATTCGGGCGCTCCAAAGCATACATATGGGCGACCAAAAGGATAGCTCTCGACAGCCCAAACGATAGCTCTTGCCGAGGCGTCTGTACATGCCCCTTCCAGGGCACTTACGTTCGAGGACGGAGGATGACCGGAATGTCAGAACAAGGGAGCTGCACGGCAGGCGTTGGGTGCACGAATATGGATGGTCTTGGCTATGGTAGGCGCAATGCGGTCTGCTGTTACAGACTCCGAGATACGCCGTGGCTTCAGCCCGGCACCATAGAAGATGATGGGAAAAGAGATATGGCTGGCCCGCGAAATAAAAGTCTCCTGCGTATCCTCATTCATTAGCTGCCATCCTGGGGCGATCTCAATGACAATATCGCCACTGACAGTCGGATTGTAGCCACTGCGTATTTTCTGGATGCTTCCGTCTCCTTCCATGATGCGGGTGCAGGTCAGCACATCCTTCACCCCAGCGTTCTGAATCAGAAATTCCTGGCTTCGACTCAGTATGTCGGTGAAGCTTATGCGCTTCTGCTCAATCAGTTTGTGGTTGAAGTAGATCTCGTTGCGGAAACAACTCTCAATGTATCTGCCTTGTCCATAGATGGCTCCAAGATAGATGTTGAGCAGGTTTGCAGTCCGGTTGATGTAGAACGTGCCTGTTGGAATCCTATATTTGGCGTAGTCAACCTGTGGTTCATCTGCATATCCAGTGCTCGTCAGAACAAAGAGGACGCGCCCTTTGCCGACGGCAGATTCCACATGCGTGATAAATTCGCCAAGCATATTGTCCAACTGCATGTAGAGACTCTCTGTCTGTGTGCGGTTTTCTGTCGGGTGCTGATTTCGCGCCGAGAGTGTCATGAAGAGCAGGTCGGGAATGTCATCACGTCCCATCGCGTTGGCTGTGATGCACTCCTTGCAGAGATTGATGACCGAAGCATTGGCAAGGCTCTCTTTATTAGTTGATTGCGTGACCGCTCTCTTGTAATTGTTTATCCATGTCCTGGCTTTCTCTGGATAATAGGATGAGGTTTGGAACTCATCTTTTCGGTCGTCTATCCAGAAGGCACCGTCGGCTGCATGGCCTGCCCCCAATACGGCAGCCTCGCGGCTGGCTGCTATTGAATAGACGATGCCCGCGCCGTTGGTGGCGATCTTCAGTTCGTCGCCGATCGTAGAAACGGCCATCCGTGAAGGTGCTGTCACATATTGGGCGTCATCGACTGAAGACGCTGTGCGCAGGGTCTTTCGGTTCAGCCATTTTGTCCCGGTGATGTTATTGTAATAGGGCGAGGTCCCCGTTGTGATGGCTGCGATGGCCGAAGCCTGGTCAAGGGGAATGAAGGCAAAGTCGGCCGCGTCATAGACACAGCCTTGCTGATAGAGTTTCCGCAATCCGTTCGGCGTGTAAAGCGACGCGTAAGTGTCAATGTAATCCGTACGGAGCTGGTCGATAACAATATTGATGACCAGTTTGGGTGCAGGATGTGCAAGTTGGGCTTGCGCCGTAGCGGACAGAGCGATAAGTATTGCCGTGAGATATTTATTCATGTCTATGGCTGCTTTTTGTGCATGCTATGCGAAGTGAACTGATTCTGATCAGCAAAATCAATGCCAATATTCCAACTGTAGCTTCATAATGCTGAAGAGGATAGAGCAAGAGGAATGATGCAGTCAGGGCTGCCCATAGCTTCAGATAGGGATGAAAACGGTGATACCGCAGGCTCCTAACGACCGGAAAAAGGAATATGAGCGAGAGCGGGGTGAATAGCAAAATCTGTGTGTTGAGGCTCACCGTCGGATGCTGAGAAAAGATCATGGCGGTCAGAATCAGTCCTGACGCCCCGTCAAGGAGGAGCAGGAGCAAGTCGAATCCCCACAGGATGCGTTTAGTGAATCGTTCTGCGCCGATCACGAAGAGTGTCACGATCAGCAGCGCGAGCACGCATTGCATCGGCGAGAGGATGAATTCCTTCACTTCTGGTTGTTTCGATGGCCGGAGCAGCCATGACGTATCTGTGACAAGTTGACGGCGTGAGCCATCCTTGTTGATGATCACTGCATGGTCGAAATCCTTTCTCAGGCTGTCCGGAAGGAACTGTTGTGCCTTGTTGTCTGTCTTCTTGTCAGCCTTCACGCCTAAAAGCAGGTCTTTGCCCAAGCGAGCCCAAGGATGGCCGGCATTCCATTGATGGATCATGCCGCGATAGGAAGTCGTGACCATGCGGTTTTCTTCATAGAGCACCGAACCGTCGATATGGTCGGTGATCATGTCCCGGGCCCGCGTTGTACAGTTGTCATAGAAGTAGTTGTATCTGTAGACGCGGTTCGCCGGCTGATAGTTTTCATCGATGGCTTGGGTGATGGCCAGCTTCTCCTCACGTGACAGATTGACCGTCTGCTGCACGACCCATCTGCCTTGGGCGGCATATTCGGCGATGAAATCCATAAAGGGAACGATCCCCATCTCATAGTCGGTCAAGCCGAAGACGAATCGAAGGATAAAGTATTTTTGGCGGAATGAAAACATCCCATAGTTGACGACCAAGTCCTGGTCACGTCCAATGTCCTGGAATCTGATGGCGGTATGTCCATAAAGAGAATAAATCTGCGGGCCGGGGCCGCATGTCAGCAGACTGATCCGTACGGCATCCATGCTTTTTAATATGGTGCTGTCGGACTGTGCATGAGCGGGGCTGCATGTTAAAGAGATGAAAATAACGAGCAGAGAAACTCTAAAAATGGACTTTAATCGTTGCATGATGCAAAATTAGCTTATATTTTGCAGTTAACGTGCTTTTATTTGGATTTTTTTCGATAATTTTGCAGCCAAAACCGAAATGCAACGAAGAATGAAAACGATCGTATGTGCCGCCTTGATGGTAACATCCTGTCTTGCAAGCTTTGCTCAGAGCGGAACAAACTCGCCCTATAGTCAATATGGATTAGGCTTGCTGTCTGACCAGTCGAGTGGATTCAGCCGCGGCATGAACGGATTGGGGCTCGCCTTCCGCGAACACAATCAAGTCAACTGTCTGAATCCGGCATCCTATTCTTCAATAGACTCTTTGTCTTTCATCTTCGATGCCGGCCTGTCTGGCCAGATCACAAACTTTGAGGAAGGCGGGAAGAAGCTCAACGCAAACAATGCTGATTTTGAATACGTCGTTGCAGGGTTCCGCGCATTCCGCCATTTTGGTGTCAGCTTTGGTCTCCTGCCGTTTACAAATGTCGGATATGCCTACTCCAATACCCAATATGTGAATCCTCTCAATACCACGACCTATACCAATACCTATGCCGGAAGCGGAGGTCTGCATCAGGCATATTTAGGCTTTGGATGGGAAATGTTCAAGGGATTCTCCATCGGCGCCAACGGTTCCTACCTTTGGGGAGAGCTGAACAGATCCATCGTCAACAGCTACAGCGATGGCAATATCAATACGCTTTCAAAGTATTATTATGCCTCTGTGATAAACTATAAGGTAGATTTTGGTGTACAATATACAGCCCGCCTGTCCAAGAAAAACCAGCTGACCGTAGCCGGAACCTATAGTCTGGGTCACAAACTTAATGCGGATCCCCAGTGCCAGGTTATCTCGACCAACTCGCAGACGACTGTTTCGGACACTGCAGTCTATTCCATAAAGAATGGCTTGGAGATGCCCACGATCATAGGAGCTGGGCTTATGTTCAACCATAATGGGCAGTTGAAGATAGGGGCAGACTATCAGTTGCAGAAGTGGTCGGGCATCGCAATGCCTGAATACAGAGTGGTCGGGGGCCAGCCCCAATACACCTTGACAGAAGGACTTTATAAGGATCGGCACAAAGTCACCATCGGCGGCGAATACGTACCGTTGGAGAATGCCCGCAATTTCTTCAAAAGAATCCATTATCGGGCAGGTGCTTCCTACGCGACTTCCTATTTTAAGGTGAACGGAGTCGATGGGCCGAAGGAACTGAGCGTCAGCATGGGCTTCGGCATTCCGATCATGAATACCTATAACAGTCGGTCTTTGCTCAATCTGAGTGCCCAATGGGTGAGAATGGACAGCAACACCCTGATCAAGGAGAACACATTCCGGATCAATATAGGATTGACTTTCAACGAGCGTTGGTTCGCCAAGTGGAAAGTTCAATAAAAATGAGTGTGAGATCAACTCATTGTCTGTGCATCGTCAAGAAGACAAGCGTCGTTTTGAAACCGTATATCCTCTCGTTGTTCGTATGTTTGCTCTCTTTCGCAGCCTGTGACGAGCAGAAGGAGCATATTGCACCGGCAATAAATCCAAGAGATTCTGTTGCCACGATGATCAGCTATGGAGTCAATACCTTGATTTCCGATTCAGGCGTGATCAAATACCGCATTGTCACCGAACGTTGGGAAGTAAACCAGAGCAGGAATCCATCCCGTTGGATATTCGACAAGGGCCTTTTTCTTGAACAGTTTGATGAAAAGTTCCACATACAGTCATACATTCAGTGTGATACAGCTTACTATTTTGACAAGAATAAGTTATGGGAGCTTCGCGGACGCGTGCGCATCTTGACGAAAGACGGGTTGCGTTTCTCGAGCGAGGAGTTGTTTTGGGATGAGCTGAAGCATGAACTTTATTCGTATAAATATTCCCACTTGATCACTCCGGAACGTCAATTGCAGGGAACATACTTTAGGAGTGACGAGCGGATGACACAGTATTATGTCTCCAATTCAAGAGGTTCGTTCGAAAAGAGTGACATAGACGGCAGCAGCAACATGACCGACTCTGCACGCGTCTCTCAGGATTCGGTGATGAGAATGCAGCGACCACAGCCCTCCCCGCAGCCCAAGAATATTTCCATTCCCATCCTGCACTGATACCGGAAAAACGAATGAAAACATTTGAAACACTATGGATATTCCTCTTATAATCGGTATATTGATCACCATGTTGCTCTCTGCGTTCTTTTCAGGCATGGAGATCGCATTTGTCTCGAGCAACAGGATGCTGGCCGAAATGGATAAGGATAAGAATGGGGTTGCCCAACGCATTTTGTCCACATTCTTCAGCCACCCTAACGGTTTCGTCAGTACAATGCTCGTGGGGAATAACATTGTGCTGGTCGTATACGGTATTCTCATTGCCCGTCTGTTTGATCAAACGATCTTTGCTGGTCAGGCTCCGGCTTTTACTGTGCCTGCTGACACCATTCTTTCCACCCTGATCGTGCTCTTTACAGGTGAGTTTATCCCCAAGGCCCTGTTTAAACGTAACCCGAACAGGCTGCTGACGATCTTTGCGCTTCCAGCCTATCTTTTCTACATTCTGCTGTGGCCGATCAGCAAGTTCTCCACTGCGGCCTCGCGGCTTTTGCTCCGTATGATCCGAATTAGGATTGACTCGCAGAATGACGAGGAAGGGTTCTCCAAAGTTGATCTGGACTATTTGGTGCAGTCGAGCATTGACAATGCGGCCGATGATCAGGAAATCAAGGACGAAGTCAAGATCTTCCAGAATGCATTAGACTTTTCTGATACGAAGGTGAGAGACTGTATGATTCCGCGAACCGAGATTAATGCGGTTGATATGGATGATTGCACCCTGGATGAGCTCAAGCAACTATTCATCGAGAGTGGCAATTCCAAGATCGTCGTTTACCGTGGCGACATCGATCATATTGTTGGTTATATCCATTCGTCCGAAATGTTCCGGGATCCCGAAAACTGGATTCACAACATCCGCTCAATGCCTTTCGTACCAGAAACTATGGCCGCCCAGAAACTCATGCGGATCTTCATGCAGCAGAAGAAGAGTCTTGGTGTGGTCGTGGATGAATTCGGAGGCACCAGCGGCATCGTGTCTTTGGAGGATATAGTTGAGGAGATTTTCGGTGATATACAGGATGAGCACGACAGCGCCAAGTATATTGCCAAGCAATTAGAGAGTGGAGAATATCTGCTCTCCGCACGTCTTGAGGTTGACAATGTGAATGAGATGTTCGATCTGGATCTGCCAGAGAGTGAGGAGTATATGACCTTGGGCGGCTTGATTTTGCATTATTACCAAAGTTTCCCCAAACTGAATGAGATCGTCACTATCGGCAAGTATGAATTCAAGATAATCAAGAGCACAATGACAAAAATTGAGCTTGTGAGGCTAAAAGTAGCCGATAAATAGTAATTTTTCGGTCGAACGTTCCGCTGTTTGATATCTTTTTCGTATTTTTGTACGCATTTATAGAAATTGAAAAATCATAATAATTAAATAATAAATAATAATGGCAGTATTAGGAAAAATTAGGAGCAAAGGCATCTTTCTGATAGCTATCATCGGATTCGGTCTGTTTGCTTTCATTGCCGAGGAACTTTTCCGTTCCTGCGAGTCTACCCGTAACGATCAGCGTATGCAGGTCGGCGAAGTGTTAGGTGAGAAAATCAGTGTTGAGCAATTCCAGAAATTGGTGGACGAATACACTGAAGTGATTAAGATGCAGCAAAGGACTGAGAACCTCAATGACGAGCAACTTAATCAAGTAAAAGACATGGTGTGGAACACATATGTGCAGACCAAACTCATCGAGAAGGAAGCAGAAGACCTTGGTCTGCGCGTGACCGACACGGAGATGCAGAACATATTGAAGTTGGGAACAAACCCAATGCTTATGCAAACCCCATTCGTCAACCAGCAGACTGGCCGTTTTGATGCAAATGCTTTGCAGCAGTTCCTGGCTGAATATAAAAAGAATGCCGGCAACCCACAGGTGGCTCAGCAATACGACAAAATCTATAAGTATTGGACGTTCATAGAGAAAACGCTCCGTCTGCAGATTCTCGCGCAGAAGTATCAGAATCTTTTGTCAAGCTGTCTGCTTTCCAATCCCGTTGAGGCCAAGATGGCTTTCGAAGAGGAGAATCAGGAAAGCCAGATCCAGTTGGCTGCTTTCCCGTATTCTGCCATTGACGATTCCAAGGTCAAGATTTCGGATGCAGACTTGAAAGCTAAATATAATGAGATGAAGCCGCGATTCAAGCAGTATGTTGAAAGCCGTGACATCAAATATGTGGATGTACAGGTTACGCCTTCTGCAGCTGACCGAGCTGCCATCCAGAAGGAGTTCCAAGGCTATTTCAAGACCATCTCCGAAAGCGCCGATCCGTCTGAAGTGGTTCGCAAGAGCACATCTGCCGTTCCCTATTTAGGCATTCCCGCGCCCAAGGATTTCTATCCGATGGACATCGCTCAGCGTCTGGACTCAATGGCTGTAGGTCAGACTTACGGTCCGGTGGAGAACAAACAGGATAACACGATGAACATCCTTAAGCTCGTTGCAAAGGTTTCCTTGCCGGATTCCATACAGATCCGCCAGATCCAGGTAGGAGCAGCTTCGCCTGATGAAGCTCATCGTAGGGCCGACTCCATCTACACAGCTCTCAAGGGTGGCGCCGATTTCGAAGTGTTGGCAAAGAAGTACGGACAAGTCGGGGACAAAACCTGGTTGACCGCCCAGCAGCTTATATCCTCTGTCTATCAGACCAATACGGAGGATAACCGCAAAGTGGTCAATGCGTTCATGAATACTTCCGTCAACGAGATCAGCAATCTATCGCTGGAGCAGGGCAACATTATCTTCCAGGTTCTTGACCGCAAAGATTTCAAGGATCATTACACGGCAGCTGTTGTCAAGAAAACCATCGAATTTTCGAAAGATACCTATAGTGCTGCTTACAATAAGTTCAGTTCCTTCGTCAGTGCCAATCAGAAGGGTGAGGACATTGTCAAGAATGCTGCAAAGAGCGGATTCAAGGTTCAGGAAGCTAGAGACGTGACCACAGCTCAGCACTACTTGGCAGGTATCCACAGCACGCGCGAGGCCATGAAGTGGTTGTTTGCTGCTGAAGAAGGTGAGGTTTCTCCGATGTACGAGTGTGGTGACAATGACCACTTGTTGGTTGTTGTTCTCGATAAGATCCATGCCAAGGGCTATCGCCAGTTGACTGATCCCGATGTAAAAGAAGCTGTCAAGGCTGAGGTCATGAAAGACATGAAGGCCGACATGATCATGGCTAAGCTGAACGGAGTGAACTCCATAGCTGCTGCCAAGAGTAAGGGCGGCCAGGTAAGCCCGGTCAATCAAGTGACCTTTGCAGCCCCTGTTTTCATCATCTCTACAGGTGCAAGCGAGCCCGCTTTGAGTGGTGCTGTAGCCGCAACTGCAGTTGGCAAGTTCAGCGCAAAGCCCGTCAAGGGCAATGCAGGCGTATATCTCTTCCAGGTTGTGAAGAAGTCCAATCGTCCTGTGAAGTTCGACCAAGCTGGTGAAGAGCGTAAGTTGAAGCAGAAAGCCATGCAGAATGCCGGCAACTTCATGAACGAACTGTTCATCAAGGCAAATGTAGTAGATAACAGATACCTATTCTTCTAAACGTCTACAGTCACCTTTCCCATGGCGGATATGAGCTTCCCGAAAGGCCGGTCGGCTTTTCGGGATTTTTTTTGTGTGTCGGGCATGACACTAACTTGACTGGTTTAAATCCAGTCGCTGGTATTTACGCTCAAGCGAAACGAATGACAAGTCTTTCTTTGTCCCACGAGAGAGTTGTGTTCTCATAGTTGGGTACCCCGTTGTGTCCTTTCACCACAACTTCATCGAGCAGGTAGCCGTCACGGGCATAGCGGGCGATCAGCTCGTCATCGATATCCATCCACGGCTGTATATAGATGCGCTGGTGATTACCTTCTAACAGTGATATTTGGGGCATCTGCTTGCGGTCGGTCTCCACGATGCACCGTTTATTCTTCTGCCTCCGGGCATAGACGAGGGCCTCAGCATCATCGGGAAAATTCAGTCCTCTAAACTCGAAGTGGCCTGTCGAGTCGCTTTTTGCCGTATCGAGATGATTCTGTTTGGTGATAGCCAGCACCACCTCGGCACCCTCGACGGGTTTGTTGGCAAATACCTGGCGGACACGCCCCGTGATGCGCTGTTCACATTCTTTTTTTTATGGTGGGCTCAGCAAAGCGGCCCTGTATCACCTTGCAGATGTCATAGCGCCGCCAGCCGTTGACCATCATCAGCAGGTCAAGCTGTTCATGTTGGTAGGTGGGCAGGAAATAGTCATCCAACGTGCCGGATATCCCCTGTAGTTCACTGGATAGAAGCAGCAGACTCCACAGGGAGGGTGAATGGCGCCCTTGCGTGACGGCATCATCGGTAACTGTCAGCGAGAGGAAAGCCATCTCACGGGCATGGAGTTCGGATAAACGGAGGGTTAGCGGTATACTGTCGCGCAGTCCGTAACTTGGTTTCTCTGTACTGATATTAAGGGATGTCTGCTGTGAGGCGTTGTTGGAGAACACAAGACGTTCGCTTACTACATGACACTTGCTGTCCACCAGCGCCAGATTGTTGACACCTGCGGGCAATGAGATCATCGGCAGTTGATAACTCATTCCCGCCTGGACGGGCTGTATACCGACTAAACGTCCTCGGCAGAGAATGAGGAGAGTTAAGGGACGAGGGGCGAGTGGAAGAGGGGACGTAAGAATACTGACCTGCACTTTATCTGGCTTGACACGGCAGTGCAGGCAGGCCACGTCATTTCGGGCTGAA
>ONHE01000175.1 GCA_900317545.1 uncultured Prevotella sp.
CTTACGATGGTTTGAAATACACGCTCGTTGACATTCTCCACAATGTCTAACGGGCAAATAAGTTTCATTCTGTCGAATTTTATCATTCTGTTTCATAATCTTTGTTCTTTTATTATCGTCTTGCTTTTTTGCAAGTTTTGTCACCTTGACAAGTGGTGACATACCATAATTATAATGGGGTCTATGGAAAAGTCAAATTTAATTTTAGATTTTTTTTAAGAGGAACACGCAGGACACCGTATTTTTAAGGCATTTTGAGTACAATTCCCAAATGAGTAAGCGGATACATAAATTGCCGAAACACCCCCTCCCTTGGGGAAGGGAGGAGGAATGACTTGGGAAAAAGTTTCTGAAAGGCTTATGCTTGACTGACTTTACTATAATTCCAATAAAGCTTGGCTTATCTATATTATTTCGTTATCTTTGCCCTCAAATAAAGGAAACTAATAATTATGGGCCTTGATGAACAAAACGACTTTTTCAAAGTCACTGATAAAGTTCGATAATTCGTCAGCACTCCCGACTGACGGCAGCAGGAAAGTCTTTTTTCTGCTGCTTTTTTTATTATTCACGATGATCCCATTCTTGCCGAGCTGGCCTAAAAAACATCTTCTTTTCTAAATAAAACAAAAATAATTTTAAATATACGGCTTGCAGGTAACAGAAATGCAATGTATGCGCGTAATAATAGCATAAAAACAAAATAAACAACATGAAACGTTTTTTCTTTCAGACCATTTTTATCCTGATTTCTTCACTCGTTGTTGCTCAGGAGATCCCGACAGACCCAAAAGTGAAGGTCGGAAAATTATCTAACGGATTGACATATATCATCAGACATAACGAGAAGCCTGCTCGTCAAGCCGATTTTTATATTGCCCAGAAGGTGGGTTCTATCCTCGAAGAGGACAACCAACGTGGTTTGGCCCATTTCTTGGAACACATGTGCTTCAATGGCACCAAACATTTCCCGGGAAAATCGATGATCAACTATTTAGAGAGCATCGGTGTGAAGTTCGGTGCAAACCTGAATGCCTATACCTCTGTTGACGAGACTGTTTACAATATCAGCAATGCGCCGGTCACACGCGAGACTGTCATTGACTCGTGTCTGCTGATTTTGGCCGACTGGTCATGTGGGTTAACACTCGATCCGAAAGAAATTGATGCTGAACGGGGCGTGATTCATGAAGAATGGCGTACGCGTGATAACGCACAGATGAGAATGATGAACCAGTTGCTGCCGAAAGTTTATCAGAACAGTAAGTATGCCTATCGCATGCCCATCGGCACAATGGAGGTTGTAGACAACTTCAAGCCACAGGCCTTGCGTGCCTACTATGAGAAATGGTATCGCCCTGACCAGCAGGCGGTGATCGTTGTCGGCGACATTGATGTGGATAAGGTTGAACAGAAGATCAAGCGAATCTTCTCGCCGATCAAGATGCCTGCCAATCCGGCAAAGCGCGAATACGTGCCCGTGGAGGATAATATCGAGCCGATAGTAGCCATCGCCCGCGACAAGGAGATGACATCAACTCAGTTCTCCCTGATGTTCAAACACGATCCTATTCCTGTGAAAGTGCGTCGGACTCAACAGTATTATGCCATCAGCTATGCCCTTTCGATGGTTCAGCAGATGCTTAACGTCCGTCTTGCAGACATGACCCGGAAACCGACCTGCGCTTTTCTCAGTGCCAGTGTAAGCAATGGAAACTTCTGGTTATCAAGCAACAAGGAGGCTTTCTCCATGGATGCAGGGTGCAAAGAAGACAGCATTCTACCGGCCATGAAGGCGGTGACTCGGGAATTACAAAGAGCTGCGCGTTATGGATTCACCGAAGCTGAATTTGAGAGAGCCAAATCCAACTATTTACAGATGTATGAGATGGCCTATCAGGAACGCGGCAATCTGAAGACAGATGCCTACTCAAAGGAGTACGTGCGTTTCTTTACGCAGGATGAACCGTCGGTCGGAATAGAGAAAGAATACGAAATCATGAAGGCACTCGTGCCGCAGATTCCGCTTACATATATTAATAAGATGATGGCCGATATCTACAATGACCAAAAGAATATGGTCATCGTTCTCTTCTGCCCGGACAAGAAGTCGTTCACCCCGCCGACAGAATCACAGCTTCTTGCAGCCTATCGGGAAGCCAAGGCAGAAAAGATCAGCGCCTATGTGGATGCAGCTCCGAAGGAACCACTGATGAAAGACAAGCCGGCCCCGGGAAAGATCATCAAGGAAAAACCGGGCAAGTTCGGCTCTACAGAACTGACTTTGAGCAACGGCGTCCGGGTGATCATCAAGCCGACCGACTTTAAAGCAGACCAGGTTTCATTTGTGGCTTTCAGTCCCGGAGGATCTTCGCTCTTCGACACGAAAGACCTGATACAGATCTCGGTCATGAATGAAGTCGCAGGCTTAGGCGGTCTCGGTAAATTCAGCAATGAGGATCTGCAGAAGATGCTGGCTGGCAATACGGCTTCCGTAGGCGCCAAAGTCAGCGGGCTGAGCGAGGGTATCAGCGGTGGTTGCACCAACAAGGACTTAGAGACAATGATGCAACTCATTTATCTGAAGTTCACTGCGCCGCGCAAGGATATGGAAGCCTTCGAGACGTTCAAGCAGAAATTGAAAACCCAATTGGAGCGTATGGAGGCTCAACCTCGTACAGCTTTGTCTGACAGCATCACCTTCGCCCTCTACAGCGGTAATCCACGCAGTGCACGGATCAAGGCCGACTGGGTTGATCAGATCGACTATGACAAGTGCATGGAAATGTACCGCGACCGATACAAGGATGCAAGCGACTTCACGTTCGTCTTCGTCGGAAATATCGATCTTGACAAATGGCGCCCACTCATCAACACTTACTTGGCGTCACTGCCATCAATCAAGCGAAAAGAAAACTGGAAAGACAACAAGGTCTACATTCGGAAGGGACATTATACAAACGATTTCCAGAAAGATCTGGAGACTAAGAAAGCAACGGTCTTTATCCTCCGCAGTGGCAATGTGAAGTATTCCCTCCGCAATAATCTGCTCCTGAGCATGATGGCACAGGCGCTGAACACCATCTACTTGGAAGAAGTAAGGGAGAAAGAGGGGGGAACCTACGGCGTGCAGGTAAGTGGATCGCTGAGCTATAAGCCCAGACAGGAGGCCTTGCTGCAAATCCAATTCGACACCGATCCAGCCCGCAGAGAGCGTATGACGCAGATCATCAACGAACAGTTGGATAAATTCTGCCAGACCGGACCTTCAGCCGAAAGCCTGCAGAAGATCAAGGAATATATGCTCAAGCAATATAACCAGAACCAGAAAGAGAACGGCTACTGGATGGGCAAACTCCTACAGTATTACCAGGATGGATTTGACACGGCTACAACCTACCTGCAGACTGTGAAGGACATCACTGGCGAGGATATCCGGAAATTTGCCACCGACTTGCTCAAACAAGGCAACGACATTCGGGTGTCCATGAGCGACGAACGACCATAAGAATCCTCTAATATAATAGTTATCTTGAGCAGACGATGACAGGCGTGCCTTCGGTCTGCTCTTTTTTTTGCTTTACGCTTTCTCAAAGGCGACACCAGGGCGCGACGTTGGCAGCCGCGGCGGAAACGGAAGCTCACTCATGTCATGGGCACAAGCCGTCAGAAGGAA
>ONHE01000207.1 GCA_900317545.1 uncultured Prevotella sp.
CATCGGACAGCGTTTCCGGAAGATGCAAACGGCCGTAAAAGACGCGATGACAAAGAAAAACATCTTTTTTCTTTGCCGTTCGCCCAAGTTACATTAACTTTGCCGACAGAAACCATTCAGCAGATGATCAACAAGCAAATCCTCCTGATCAACGATATGGCCGGCTACGGGAAAGTGGCCACGGCAGCCATGCTCCCTATTCTTTCCTATATGGGGCATCCCACATATAACCTCCCGACGGCACTCGTATCCAACACGCTCGACTATGGCGAGTTCAACATACTCGATACGACCGACTATATCAAGGGCGTCTTCCCCGTTTGGAAGCGTCTTGGTTTCTCGTTCAATGCCATCGCTACCGGATTCATCGCAAGTGAACGCCAGGCCGGCATCGTGAGCCGTTACTGCAAGGACCAGGCGGCCTTGGGCACGACCATCTTTGTCGACCCGATCATGGGCGACGAAGGTAAGCTCTACAATGGGGTCACCCCCGCCACGATCAAAAGCATGCGCGAGATGCTCAGCGTGGCCCATCTCTGCTACCCGAACTATACGGAAGCCTGCTACTTGACAAGCTTCCAGTACCGCCCCGAGGGCGTCAGCAGCGCCGAAACGCATCATCTGATCGACCATCTCCGCAAGATCGGTCCCCACTCCGTCCTGATCACAAGCATCCGCATCGACGGTCAGCCGTCGGTAGCAGGCTACAATCACCTGACGGACGAATACTTCTCTCTGCCCTACACCGAGATTCCGGTTCACTTTCCGGGCACGGGCGACATCTTCTCTGCGGTGCTCATCGGCCATCTGCTCCATGACGAGCCACTCGAAGAGAGCACCCGACAGGCGATGGATGCTGTGTGGAAACTCATCGACCTGAATAAGGACAACGCGGATAAGAACCGCGGCATACCGCTTGAACAATATCTAAACATCTTGTAAATGGACTGGCTGAACGGACTATTCATCACGCAATCCTCGATCCAATCAATCATCATCTTGGCCGGGATCTGCGCGCTGGGGCTCGCATTGGGCAAAATCAAGATCTTCGGTATATCGCTCGGCATAGCCTTCGTCTTCTTTATCGGCATCTTGGCCGGCCACTTCGGACTGGCCGTCGATGCCAAAGTGATCTCCTACACGGAAACTTTCGGATTGGTGATCTTCATCTATATGCTCGGCTTACGCGTCGGACCTACGTTCTTCAGTTCGCTGCAGCACGAGGGATTCAAGCTCAACATGTGGAGCTTGGGCATCATCTTCATAGGCACGATCATGACTGTGCTGCTCGGAGAGCTGACCGGCGTCAGCCTGCCAGACATGGTCGGCATCCTCTGCGGAGCCACGACGAACACGCCGGCATTAGGTGCCGCGCAGCAGGCAATGGAGCACCTGGGGCGCTCCGGAGGCACGATGGCCTTGGGAACGGCTGTCTCCTATCCGTTCGGCGTAGTAGGCGTGATCCTTGTGATGGTGCTGCTGCGCAAGCTGTGTGTGAAGGATGAAGATTTGGAAAGCGTCAAGGAGGAAGAGGAAAACCATACTTACGTGGGCCGATTCGTGGTGACCAATCCCGGCGTAGCCGACAAGTCGCTCGTCGAAATCTCGCAGATGACGCACGTGAAATTCATCATCTCGCGCATCTGGCGTGGCGAACAGGTCATCATCCCGCTTGCCCAGACACAGCTGCATCTATATGACAATCTGCTCGTAGTGACCAACAAGGATGACGTGGGGATGATGGAGATCCTCTTTGGAGAGCATGTTGAGAAAGACTGGAACCGCGAGAAGATCGACTGGAACCATCTTGACGCGAAGGTGGAGAGCCGCATCATCGTCGTCACACAGAGCGTCATCAACGGCAGGAAGATCGGTCACCTCCAGCTGCGGCGCACCTATGGCGTCAACGTGAGCCGTGTCAGGCGCGGCGATATCCAGTTTCTCGGCACCGATGACCTGATCCTTCGGTACGGCGACTTTGTCACCGTGGTCGGCGAAGCGAAGCATTTAGACCAGGTGGAGAAGCTCTTCGGCAACGCCACCAAGCGTCTCGACGAGCCCAACTTGGGCAGTATCATGATCGGAGTCATCCTCGGTCTGGCCGTCGGAACGATCCCCCTCACGCTCCCCGGCATGAGTGCGCCCGTCCGGCTCGGTATTGCCGGCGGTCCCATCATCATCGGCATACTCGTCGGCGCCATCGGTCCGCGCCTGCATCTGATCTCCTATTCGACCACCTCGGTGTCGCTCATGCTGCGCCGGTTGGGCCTTTCGCTCTATTTGGCGTGTCTCGGTCTCGACGCCGGAAAAGACTTCTTTTCCACCCTCGTACGTCCAGAGGGCCTGCTATGGATCGGCCTCGGTGCCATTCTGACGATTGTTCCGATCCTCCTCTTCGGTCTTATCGCGCTCAAAACACGCAAGCTTGACTTCCCCACAGTATGCGGGATCCTGTGCGGAGCGATGGCCAATCCGATGGCCTTAGGCTACGCAAACGACACGCTGAACGGCGACACGGCGTCGGTGTCCTACGCGTCCGTCTATCCCCTGGGCATGTTCCTGCGCGTCGTCATCGCACAGATGCTCATCGTGGCCTTCCTCTGAGGCACTGGCAAAAGCGGTCTCCAGCCCGGCGGAAGACCGGCAGAAGCCCCTGCAGACCATCAGAATTCCGGAACGACCGTAAACGTCATCAAGCACCCCGTGCATGGATGACGGAACGTGAGCCGTACCGCTTGCAGATACAGACGGTCGGCCTTGCGGCCATAGAGCACGTCCCCGCGGATGGGATGATGCAGTCCTTCAGGATGGGCACAATGCACGCGCAACTGATGCGTGCGCCCTGTACGGGGCTCCAAGGCGATCCGCAGCCGCCCCGCCTCTGCTTCCAAGATTTCATACACGGTCACTGCCTCCTTCCCATAAACCCGATCCACCCGCTGCCGGGGTCTGTCCTCGAGATCGGGGGCGAGCGGTAAGGAGATCACGCCCCGCATCTTCAGTCCGCCCGTATCATTCTTTCGGTCTGCCTGCAAAATGCTTTCAGCCTGGCCTGAAACGGCATCTTGTCCGCCCGTATCATTCTTTCGGTCTGCCTGCAAAATGCTTTCGGATGGGCTGGACGCGTCGGACGGTGCGACCGCGGGCACGGGATCGGTGAGGCAGAGATATCTTTTCCGTACCTCATGTTTTTTGAATTGCCGCTGCAGATCAATGTAACAGCGTTTGTTCTTGGCCACGACGAGCAGCCCGCTCGTTGCCATGTCGAGCCGATGGACCATCATCGGAGGCTCCGAATGGGGACTGCGTGCGCGCAGGATGCTGAAGACGGACTCGCGGGAGCTTTTTCCCGGGACGCTCAGCATGCCCTCGGGCTTGTTGACCACGATGAGATCGGCGTCTTCATAGACGATCTCCAACTGCCGGTGCGTGTCGCTCTCCAGCGGGTTCGGATCCACTTTGAGTCCGCGAAGCATCCAACGCAGGATGGGCAGACACTTGCTCCGGCACGCCGGATAGTAGTATCCCTGATGGCGGATCTCATCCTTCGGGCTCGCCCCCCACCAGAACATGGCCATGCAAAGGGGCCTCATGTCGTGGGCAAAGGCATATTGCAGCAGCTTCGGTTCGCAGCACTCCCCGGCACCGGAGGGCGGAATGGCCGGGCGGTCGGCTTGATCCGGATGCGCCTCACGGTCATAGTCGGCAAAGATCTGTAGCAGATCGCGCTGCGCGCCACATGCGTTCAGCATACGGAACTGCCCGAAGAGCCACCGCTGGAGTTGATCGCTGGCCTGTCGGCGGTCGTGCTTCAGGCGGGCGATATGATTCTCATAGTCGGTCAGGCGAGCGCGTTCGGCACCGACGCGGGCCGCATACGCCCGTTTCAGACGGTGGAGCTCGGCTTTGAGGAACTGGCTTTCGCGAATCATGGACGCCTGTTCCGCCTCGCCGACAGGGCCTTGCTGTCGGCGCTGATCACGCTTCTGCTTGGCCTGGCGCACTTCTTCGGTCTGGCGGGAGATGGCTTCCGCGGCCTCCGCCTCGATTGTCCGGACTGCTCGCTTCAACGCTTCGTATTCGTCAGCTCTTTCTTTTTCCTGAATCAGATCATTCATCCGGACGATCCGCGCTTCCTCCTGGCGGAACCATCCGTATGGCGCGGTGTAGTCGAAGACCGGCGGAACGAAGTCCGGCCAATTGTAATGGCCTTCGATCTGGCCGCTATAGGCTTGCAGATAACCGATCTCTCCGCGATGCTCCACGATGAGGACGCCGAACATCTTACCTTCCTTGCAGAATCCGAGCCGCTGCTGCAGTTGGGCCGCAGCCTGCAAACAGAGCGGATGCGGGTCGTAGGCAAAGGGATTGTTGAATTGTTCCGGCGGACGGACATCGGTGTGGAGGGGATGGAAGAGCATGGGATGATGAAGGATGAAGGATGAGGGGATGAAGGATGAGGGATGAGGGGATGAAGGATGAAGGATGGGATGATGAGGGAGGAGTGATGAGATGAAAAAGTCCCGAGCCTGATGAGCCGGGACTTTTTTATACTTCCACCTTTACGGGAGGAAGTGGTTATCGTACGAAAACATTATTTCAGTTTGGCATAGCCATAGCGTGCAACGTCACCGAGTTCCTCCTCAATGCGGATGAGCTGGTTATACTTGGCCATACGGTCGGTACGGCTGAGCGAACCGGTCTTGATCTGTCCGGAGTTTGTAGCTACAGCGATGTCGGCGATGGTGGTGTCTTCGGTCTCGCCGCTGCGGTGAGATGTCACTGTGGTATAGCCGTGGCGGTGTGCCATTTCGATGGCTTCGAGGGTCTCAGTGAGTGAACCAATCTGGTTGACTTTGATAAGGATGGAGTTGGCTGCGCCCATTTTGATACCCTTTTCGAGGAACTTCACGTTGGTCACAAACAAGTCATCGCCTACCAACTGGCACCGATCGCCGATGCGAGCTGTGAGCTTCACCCAGTTGTCCCAGTCGTTCTCGTCGAGTCCGTCCTCAATGGAGTCGATCGGATATTTGGTGATCAGCTGCTCGAGATAGTCGATCTGCTCGTCGGCGGTGAGCTTCTTTCCGTTCGGATCTTTAGGCATACCGCTCTTCAGCTGGCGATAGTCATAGAACCACTGACCGTTTTCGCATACGGCGAACTCGCTGGCAGCGCAGTCCATAGCGATCTTGACGTCCTTTCCGGGCTCGTATCCAGCGTCTTTGATGGCCTGAATAATACTGTCGAGCGCATCCTCGATGCCGTCGAGCTTGGGTGCGAAGCCGCCTTCATCACCTACGGCAGTGGAGAGTCCACGCTTCTTGAGGTTTTTCTGGAGGGCGTGGAATACTTCGGCTCCCATGCGGATGGCCTCGCGCTCAGTCTTGGCGCCGACCGGACGGATCATGAATTCCTGGAATGCGATCGGTGCATCCGAGTGTGCTCCGCCATTGATAATGTTCATCATCGGCACGGGGAGGACGTAGGTGTTTGCTCCTCCGATATAGCGATACAATGGCATGTTCAGTGCCTTGGCAGCAGTATGTGCAACGGCGAGGCTCACTCCGAGGATGGCGTTTGCGCCGAGTTTGCTCTTCGTAGGTGTCCCGTCGAGGGCCAACATCTTGTAGTCGATGGCGCGCTGGTTGAATGCGCAGTCGCCTTTCAATGCAGGAGCGATGACGTTGTTGACGTTGTCAACAGCCTTCTGAACGCCCTTGCCACCGTAACGAGCCTTGTCTCCGTCGCGCAGTTCCAACGCTTCGTTCTCACCGGTTGATGCTCCGGACGGCACGCTTGCACGTCCCATAACACCGTTATCCAACGTTACTTCTACCTCTACCGTAGGATTACCTCTTGAATCGAGGATTTCCCTTGCATGAACTTTTTCAATCTTCATAATTCTAATAATGTATTGAGTGCTAAAATATACAATGTAAGCACATGCAAAAATAAAGCCAAAATCTGAGATTAGGAAATCTAAGTGATACCTAAAAGTAGGTATTTTAAAACTCAGAACGACCACACGGTACCTACACATAAATGAGAAAAAGGCTGACAAATATACTTTCAGAATCAGCGTACAGTTCACTTCCCGGCCACAGGGGCGAAAAATCAGAGATTTAAAGACGTTTTACAACTCTTTAATTATCAACGCATTGGATATTATTACACACAGATCAGAGACAAAAGAAGACACTTGCGGGAGGCGCGGAGCTATCATCCGGGGCATCCGAAGGATAGCTTTCGCAAGCCAAAAGGTATGCTACGGAGGCCGAAAAGGATAGCTCCGGCCTCGACGGAAGCTGATTATAGCCATTGCGAAGCCTGTTTTTGGACCGAAAATAGGCTATTTCCAGCTCGTTCAGCCGTATCATCCGAGCAGAAAGTATGATATTTTCATGACATTCATACGAATCGTTCGATACCTATAAATAGGTATTACGGCATACAGGGACGCAAAATGCGGCGGATCGGGGAAAAAACTCCGCCACCGGCGGTCATCAAAAGTGGAGCATGAGGAATAATGATACGAAAAAGCCACTCGCAAGGTCCCCAAGCGTTAATTTGTGCTAATTATATTTCGTTTACTTTCGTTTTCGGTTTCGATTTACTATATTTGCAACTACAATATTGTACCGGAATCATTCCAAATCAAGACATAACTATGAGAAATAGAGATCTGAAACTAAAGGCGGAACAGTTGAGGCTCCGACTGATCAAACTCATTCACGAAGCCGGAACGGGCCACACGGGTGGTGATCTGTCGGTGCTCAACGTGCTGACAGTGCTCTACTACAAGGTGCTCCGCGTCGATCCGGCCCATCCGAAGTGGGCTGACCGCGACCGCTTCGTGCTCAGCAAGGGGCATTGCGCCGAAGCCCTATACTGCGTATTGAACGATAAAGGCTTCATAGACGATACGGATATGGAAGCCTACGGCAAGGAGTATGCCCACTTGGGCGGTCATCCCGACATGTCGATCCGTGGCGTCGAGATCAGCTCCGGTGCCCTCGGCCACGGCCTGTCAGTAGGTGTCGGCATGGCATTGGCCGCCAAGATGGACGGCAAGGACCGCCGGACATTCGTCGTCATGGGCGACGGCGAGCAGGCGGAAGGCTCGATCTACGAGGCCGCCATGGCCGCCAATAAGTTCGAGCTGGATCACCTCGTAGCCGTGATCGACCGCAACGGCCTGCAGATATCGGGTTCGACGGAAGACGTGATGCCATTGGAGCCGATCAGCGAACGCTGGTCCGCCTTCGGCTGGGACGTCAAAGAGATGTGCGGCGATGACATTGACAGCATCGTGGACACCATCCAGGGCATCGACTACCACATCCGCCGGCCCCACCTCCTGATCTCGCGGAGCACCAAGGGGTTAGGTGTGTCGTTCATGGAGAATGTGGCCAAGTGGCACCATGGCGTCCCTTCGCAGGAGCAGTACGTGCAGGCGGTCAGCGATATTGAGGCCCGCCTCAAGGCGATAGAAGAATCATACTAAGCAGAAATACAGCATCATGTTAGAGAAGAACAAGATACCATGCCGCAAATCTTTCACGGGAACGCTCCTCGAAGAGGCCCGGAAAGACAGGGACATCATCGCAGTGACGTCGGATGCGAGCGGCTCCGCCACGTTGGGAGAATTCGCCCAGGCACTGCCCGAACAGTTTGTAGAGGTCGGAATTGCCGAGATGGACGCCGTCGGAATATCCGCGGGGCTTGCCTCTTCGGGCAAGAAGCCGTTCATATTCGGCCCGGCCTGCTTCTACGTAGCACGCGCCTTGGAACAGGTGAAGGTCGACATGGCCTACAGTCAGATGCCGGTCAAGATCTGCGGAGTGAGCGGCGGCGTGGCCTACAGCCAGCTTGGCGCGACGCATCACAGCCTACATGACATCGCCGTGCTGCGCGCCTTCCCCGGCATGGAGGTCTATCTGCCGTGCGATGTGCGCCAGACCCGGCGCCTCTGCCAGGCCCTCATCAATCGCGACAAGCCGGCTTACGTCCGTGTGGGGCGCAGCGCCGTGCCCGACGTCTATGACAGCGACGACTTCCCCTTTGAGCTAGGGAAGGCGACGACCCTCATGGATGGCAGCGACATCACACTCATCGGCACCGGCGAGACCGTAGCCCACTGTCTCGAAGCCGGCCGCATGCTGAGGCAAAAGGGCATCTCCGCCCGCGTCATCGACATGTTCTCGATCAAGCCCTTCGACCGTGAGGCCGTGCTGAAGGCGGCCCGCGAGACCGGCTGCATCGTCACGGCCGAGGAGCACAGCATCTTCGGCGGCCTCGGAGCTGCCGTCGCCGAAGTGACCGCACAGGCGTGCCCGGTGCGGATGAAGATACTCGGCGTGCCGGATGAGAATGTCTTCCACGGCTCGCATGACGAGGTGTTCCGCCACTACGGCTTCGATTTCGAAGGCATCCATGCCGCAGCCCTCGAGCTCTTGGAGCAGGTGCGGGGCTGAGCGAATGCAACAATTGATCAACCACAGACTGTAAACGACCATGAGATATACCATCGCTGTCGACCAGAGCACATCTGCCACGAAAGCCCTGCTCTTTGACGAGCAGAGCCGGTTGGTCAGCTCCGCGTCGAAGGATCACCGTCAGTACTACCCGCAGGCGGGTTGGGTGGAGCACGATCCTGAAGAGATTTACGCGAACACGCTGCAGGTCATCGCCGACTTGGTGGCCCCTGTCCGCAGACCGGAAGATGACTTTTCGCTCGCCATCACCAATCAACGGGAGACCGTCGTGATCTGGAACCGCCGTTCGGGGAAGCCTATAGCCAACGCGGTTGTATGGCAAGACATGCGCGGAGCAGACATCTGCAACGCGCTCAAGGCCTCGGGCTGCACCGAGACGGTGCGTCAGAAGAGCGGACTGCTCATCGATCCCTACTTCTCGGGCAGCGGGGCGAAGTGG
>ONHE01000060.1 GCA_900317545.1 uncultured Prevotella sp.
GAAGGGCCGGGCAGCGAACTGACCAAACAGGCTCTGCGCGACCTGCACAAGACCTTTGCGCAGCTGTCGCAGAAAGACCAGCGCACCGCCATTGTCATCATCCATGACATACAGAGCGGTGACCTTCATCTGGAGGCTGACAAGACCATCCAGGACTATATCGCACAGTATCAGCTGAAGGAACTCAATGGTCAGATGCGCTCGCTGTCGGAGGCAACGGGAGTGAACATCAGTCAGTTGGAGAAGATCATAAACGACAACGTCACTGCTGACAACATCAACGACTGCAACCGCTTTGAGAACCTGAAACTGACCCTCGACGGGGAAAAGACACGCACGTTTGTCTCCAAAGTGAAAGGGCAGGAAGTGCCGGCATGGTTGGTGGCTCCTATGGCCGACCAGTTGCTGCGTGACTTTATTCTCAGTGCCGACAAGCGCAAGAAGATACTGAAAGCATACTTCGATCCCGACGTCACGCTCGACACTGAGACTCAGGAGGAGAAGACGACCGAGGAGCTGTTTGCCGAGCTGGAGCAGCCGGAGGAAGAGACGACAGCGGACCGTCAAAACGAGAATGAAGCCGATGTCATAAGGGAGAAAATCACAATGTTATTGGCTTCGTCGTTGGAGCGCGTACGCAGCGGCATGCGCCCGGCACGGGAAATCACGGACAGCGTGTTCTGGGTCTTGGAGAAGGAATCACTGCCGACGCTCGACAGCGTGAAGATGTATATCCTTCGGGCCTTCACCAATCTCTATGGAAAAGACAAACCTACGATTGTCGATAAGTTCGTGTCGTTCAATTTGATGGTGACCAAATTTGAGGCCTATTTGAAGAAACTGTTCTACCTCATTCATGGCCGTGAGATACAGCCGCGCCATGAAGGTGAGGACGTGACATGGGCGAATGTCATCCATGCTTTTCCCTGCTTGTGGCAACTGAAGTTCAGCCATGATGCTGGCAAGCAACAGCTGTTTGAGTGGCTATCGATGATGAAAGGCTGGCGCAACAGCGAGTCGCATATCTCGCCAACAGCCACGGAGAAAGAGGTGGATGGCGCCGTCAACGTCTGCGTGAGCATGTATTGCTTCGCTACAGGATCCTGCATCACTGATTTGGAAATGCGGGGCTATGACCTGGAGAATCCTGAAAGTGAGCCCGTGCAACATGAGGAGCATCATGCGATGACTTATCATATTTCAGAACTTGAAAGCCGACAGTCAGAGGCGGAGCTTCAACCGCTGGCAGCGGAAGACATCAATATCCAGGAGTTGCCTGAAGACAAGAAGATCGACCTCTTGCGTCAGGCTATCATGAAACTTGTGGGCTACAATCCGCAGAAATCAGTCTTCAACAAGCAGCGGCAGTGGGAAAGCATCTTCCGCATAGCCGCCGACAGAGGTTTTGTCATTGACAAGGACTATGGACAGTTCAAGCGCTTCATCGACAGTATGCATATCGAGGGGCTGCCCGATGGCTTGTCGGTCAGACTGCTGGAGCGACTCAACACTGGTGTCTATGCAGAGAGCTTCGTGGACTGGACTACCGACGGACTCTCCGGCCGCAAACTCAGCGAGTATCTTGACATACGCCGTGTGGCCGATGCTTTCAACAATACGATTACACAAATAACAGGAAGGGAATAAAATATGGCGCACGAACTGTATCTATCGTCTTAGCACGTGTCTCGTCAATATATAGCCAATTAGTTTCAGGTCTGTCGACATCAGTACAACTCTGTCATGTATCCGCCTGAGTATTGTCTTGGACCGTCGCACCTCACATGCCCGAGCAGTTTGACCAAGCCGACGGATTGTTCGTATTTGAGAAAGCCATAAAAAAGCAATAAGGCAAAATATTTAAACATGAAAAGAATTTGCTTTATACCAACGGTAGCTTTTGTCATGCTGTCTTGTATGGTAGCTTCGCCTCGACAGAGTTTACAAGACCGATTATTTGGCACTTGGCGGGCAAGTGATGATCAGGTTGCTGTGTTTCAAATCGACAAGGATAGCTTGTATTATATTGATGAAGATCCTATTGTGGCGATATCTTATAAGTTTGCAGGCGATAGTATGTCCTTAGACTATTGGGGAGAAACCATCGTGCAACACATTTCCTTTCATAAGGATACGCTCGTTATGAGAAACAAGTTGGGCGAGGTTAATTGTTTTGTACCCGTTAAATGAGCTATGATTAATCTTTGTAAGTTGAAGTAGCCTGATTTATGTTGACTACCTTAAGCCGAATCTTGGTTGAAGTTGACTTTCCAATCTTAGTTTGCCTCTCCTTGCTCCCATTTCCCTCCCAACGGGGAAGTTTACGGTGGGGCGTTACTTATAGTTCACCTTTTCCTTAGTAGGGCGCTTCATTCGTGCCATGATACTGAAGTTACCAGTACCCTTGCCGCCAGAGACAAACTCCTTAAGCACCCAGTGATAGACGAAGTAGGTGTTACCTTCCTTGACGATAAAATCAACGTTCATGCTGTCATGCATCACCTGATAGGGATACTTCGGGTTCTTGAATTCCTTCCACTGCGATGAGAGTAAGATGGACTTCACGAAGCCGTCGCCCCACTGCTTGCGCGCCTCTCGGCCCAGCCGTACGTTTCAGAGCCCCCGGCACGTTAACGCCCTGCTGCATGTGTACGGCGGATGCGGAGAGGCTATTATCGTTAGCCTTTCCCTTCACGGCATCGTCCGAGGTATTATCCACCTTGCTTTCTGCCGCATCTATCCCATCTTTCGTGGAACGGTCTATCTTCTGTTCCACTTTTTCTTTTACCTTCTGCTTTATCTTGTTGAGCAATCCGCCCAACTGTGCGTTGGCGTTCACACTGCATGACATCATCAGTGCCAGTGCGATGATTATTTTTCTTGTTTTCATAAACTATTGTGCCTCCCCTTGCTCCCTGGCTCCTCCCTACTCCCAACTCCGACGGGAGGGAAGCCTGGGTTCGGACTTGCGGAGGGATGCCTTGGGGAACGCCTTATAGGAGGCTGGGGCGTTTGGGTTGATAACACGTGCTTTTGACTGATTTATACTACTTTTCTGTTTTCTTCACGAGCTGAGACACTGACACTCTCTTTGGCAACTTGACATTGTAGCTTCACCAAAGAAAAAGTCGGTTGGTCCTTTGGTCTTCTCATTGGGAATTACTACCTCTGCCAAATCTAAAGTCGAACTTTAAATTTGTCAAGTTTATGAACAATCATTTGATACACAGAGAGATGTCCGACTATCTTTCTGACCTTTTCCACTATTTGCCGGTGATTACGCTGACAGGTCCTCGTCAGTCTGGCAAGACCACACTTTGTCGAAAGGTGTTCTCAGACCTGCCTTACACCAACCTTGAGGATGTTTCCACCCTATCAGAGGTGCGTAATGATCCAAAGGCTTTTTTGGCAAAATATCCGCAAGGGGTCATTATCGACGAGGCACAGAACTTTCCAGAGATCTTTTCTTATCTGCAGGTGGAGGTGGAC
>ONHE01000041.1 GCA_900317545.1 uncultured Prevotella sp.
CTCATCTTTCATCCTTCATCCCCTCATCCCTCATCATCCTCATCCTCCCTCTGGTTTTTGGGCCAGTTGACGAGGAAGAGTTTCTCCGTTGCGCGGGTGAAAGCGGTGTAGAGCCAGTGGAGGTAATCTGGCGTGAGCATCTCGTCGGTCATGTATCCCTGGTCGAGATAGATGTGCGCCCACTGCCCGCCCTGCGCCTTATGGCAGGTCACAGCGTAGGCATATTTGACCTGCAGGGCATTGAAACAGGGATCCTGGCGGAGGCGTCCGAGTCGGTCTTTCTTCAACGGCAGGTCCGCATAATCATCCATGACCCGGTTGAAGAGCTCCTCATTCTGCTCGCGGGTCAGTGCGGGAGCCTCCGCCCCAAGGCTGTCGAGGAGGAGCGTGACCTGCAGTTCGTAGTCGTCATAATCGGGAAAGCGGAGCCGCACATCGGCGAAGTTGAAGCCGTAGAGCCGCCTCACGTTGCGCACCCGCTGCACACACGCGCGGTCCCCATTGGCCAGGAAGGTCGGCGCTGTTGCCTCTTCGTCCTGCCGTCCGGCGGCTTCGGCGGCGGCATTGGCACGCTCCCGCTCGGTCCAATAATAATTGTTCTTGACAATCATGACCATGTCGCCGGTGGAGAGCTGCTCTTCGCGGCCGAGAACCGTGTTCCGGATACCTTGATTATAGATGTTGGCGCGCTTGTTGCTGCGTGTGATGACCATCGTTTCGTCGATGCCTACGGCACTGTAACTGGTGTTGAGCGATTCGATCAGTTCGTCGCCAGGCACCATGCAGATGTCGGCAAAGCCCCGGAACCGGATCTGCGGCAGGCCTGTCTGTCCATCCCGCGTGATGCCGTTGCGGATGCGCGTGGCATTGAAAAGGATGCCGCTGTGCTGACTCTGACGCAGGACGTGGCGCAGATCGGCACGGTAGACGCGAAGCCCATAGCCCCGGAGCACGTCCGACTGCAATGCCGGGGAAGCCTCTTCGCCTACGGGCGGGAGCTGCGCAGCGTCGCCTATGAGGAGCAGACGACAGTTGCGGCCGCTGTAGACAAACTGGATGAGATCGTCGAGAAGCCGTCCGCTGCCGAAGGAAGACTCTGTCTGGCCGCCGTTGGCGATCATCGAAGCCTCGTCAACCATGAAGAGAGTGTCGGTGCTGAGATTGTTGTTGAGATTGAAGATGCCGTCTATGCCGACATAAGAGCGCTCGCGATAGATGCGCCGATGGATGGTATAGGCGGCGTGGCCACTGTTCAAGGAGAATACTTTCGCGGCCCGTCCCGTCGGTGCGAGCAACACCACACGCTGCCGGAGCGCCTTCATGGTCCGGACAAAGGCACCGGCCAGACTCGTTTTCCCCGTGCCGGCACTGCCGCTGAGCACCATTACGGAAAAGTCATGGCGGTCGAATAGGAACTGCGCGAAAGTCGTCATGGCCTCGCGCTGCTCGTCGGAAGGGTCGAAAGAGAATTGATGCTTGATTTGATCAGTTAATTCATCAACTATCATTGTTATTAAGAAAGTATTTCGTATCTTTGTATCTGCAAAGTTAAAAATTTAATTCCGATAACGGCAATGAAAGTATCGAATAATTCCATCTTGGCCCTTTGCACGGTGGTGTTGGCTGTACTCGCCTTCATGAGCGTCTACGGAACGATCCGCTTCCAGACCGTCCGCGAGCAGCGGGAGACGGCCGTCAAGCAGCGCCTCGTCCGTATCCGGGCCGCGGAGGAGGCTTTCAGAAAGCGCACGGGAACCTACAGCAACAGCTTCGCGACGCTCGTCAAGGGCGGATATCTTGCCGACTCGCTGCAATACATCCCTTTCGCGGACGGCAAACGGTTCGAGCTGAACACCTCCGTGCAACTGCTGAAGTCGGGAAGAGAGATCCCGCTCATGGAGTGCAGCGCCGGATACCACGACTACCTGAAAGGCATGGACGAGAATGCCGTCAGCAATCTCATCCAGGAAGCAAATGAGTCGGGGGCGTTCCCGGGCTTGCGGATAGGAGATATCACAACACCGAACAATAATGAAGGCAACTGGGAATAGCGCGATCATCAAACGACCGAGGGTCACCCTGCGCATCAGCCGCAACAATCTGTCATTTACGGCCATCGACCAAGTGGCTGCCGACCAAGTCATCTTTGAACCCTATACGGTCAAGAGCGGCATTTCGATGGCCGCAAACCTCCGTGAAGCCTTCAGGACATCAGAACTGCTGGCCCGCAACTTCGAGCGTGCGCAAATTCTGATCGATGCGCCCGTGCTGCTCATTCCCGTCGAGGAATACAGCGAGGAGACCCGTGAGACGCTCTATCTGCACAGCTTCCCCGCCACGGCAGGATCCGTCATCCTCAGCAACACCCTGCCCCACGCGAACGCGGTGGCCGTCTATGCGATCAACAAAGACCTGAAACTCGTCATCGATGACCACTTTCCCGACGTGCGGTTCATTCCACTCATGCAGCCGATATGGAGCCATCTGCACCAGAGAAGCTTCACCGGCGTGCGGCGGAAGCAGTATGCGTACTTCCATGATGACAAGGTCGACATCTTCAGCTTTGACAAGAACCGCTTCAAGTTCTGCAATTCGTTTGAGGCGGCCCATTCACGCGACGCCGTCTATTACCTGCTCTCCGTCTGGAAGCAGCTGATGATGGATGCCGAAAAAGATGAGCTTCATCTCGTCGGAAATATCCCCGACAAGGACTGGCTGATGGAAGCGCTCCACCGATTCATCATGAAAGTCTACGTCATCAGCCCATCGGCCGACTTCAACAGAGCCCCGATCACAGAGATCAAGGGCATTCCGTATGATCTGATCACATTGTTTATAAAAGGAAGATGAGAATTATCACCGGTCAATACAAAGGCCGCCACTTTGACATCCCACGCACCTTCAAGGCCCGTCCGACAACCGACTTTGCCAAGGAGAATATCTTCAACGTGCTCAATGGCTACACAGACCTTGAAGGGAGCACTGCACTCGACCTGTTTGCAGGCACAGGCAGTATCTCGCTGGAACTGCTCTCGCGCGGCTGCAAGACCGTCGTGAGCGTCGAAGCCGACAGAGATCACGCGCGTTTCATCCGTCAGTGCGTGGACAAGCTGAATATTCCTGACGGCCAGCACCTGCTGATCCGCGGCGACGTATTCCGCTTCCTGAAAAGCTGTCATCAGCGTTTCGACTTCATATTTGCCGATCCTCCCTATGCCTTACCGGATCTTCCGAGCATCCCCGGACGCGTTTTCGAGCATCAGCTGCTGGCCGATGACGGCATCATGGTATTCGAACACGGGAAGCAGCATGACTTTTCGGCCGATCCGCACTTCGTGGATCACCGTGCCTACGGCAGCGTCAACTTCTCCCTCTTCAGGCCTTGACGCCCTCCATGACCGCCTCCAACTCCCCTCGTTGACTCCTTGAACGCCCGCAACTCC
>ONHE01000032.1 GCA_900317545.1 uncultured Prevotella sp.
AAGGAGACCTGAATTGTTCATTCCTTCGACCATCTCCTTGGAGTGGCCGTCGACCTGTGTCACGGCATCGCCTCCGTACAGGAGCTGGGCTCCCGTAACAAACCATACCTCAAAGTTCTTAAATGCTTGTACCATAATTGATTATTCTTTTTTTGACTGTTGTTATAGATTCCGGCATTGGCGGAGGAAGACTCCGGTCTGCGCGGATGATATCTTTTCGAGCTCCGGATGATAGCTCCGGGCGCCCCGGATGATAGCTTTTGGTGACCGGGAGCTATGCTTTGCCGACGGCATCCTTCACCTGTGCGCGGAGCGGCTGCACAGGTAGCTTCCGGGAGATGCCTCCGGCGATCATTTCTTGGATTGTCCGTAGTAGGCGTTGGGGCCGTGTTTGCGAGAGAAATGCTTCTCCACCAAGAGCGGATTCATCGTTGTCAGCGGGTTGATGCCCAATGAGATGAACGCCATCTTGGCCACCTCTTCGGTCACCACGGCATGATAGACGGCCTGGCTGGCGTCGCGCCCCCAGGCGAAGGGCCCATGGTTCTTGACTAAGACAGCTGGCGTGTGGACATGGTTGATGCCGCCTTGGCGGAAGCGATCGACGATGGCTACGCCTGTCTGCAGCTCATATTCGCCCATCTGATCAGCCGTCATGTCCGCCGTGCAGGGAATGGCGTCGTGGAAATAGTCGGCATGCGTCGTTCCGATGTTGGGGATGTCGTGTCCGGCCTGTGCCCATGCGGTGGCGTAAGTGGAGTGGGTATGGACGATGCCTCCTATCTCGGGGAAGCTGCGGTAGAGCACGAGGTGGGTCGGAGTGTCAGATGAAGGGTTCAGTTCCCCTTCTATCACGGCGCCCGTCGCCAAGTCGACGACGACCATGTCGGACGCTTTCATCCCTTCGTAACTGACGCCTGAGGGCTTGATGACCACCAGGCCCTGCTCGCGGTCGATGCCAGACACGTTGCCCCAAGTGAAGATGACCAAGTTGTGTTTGACTAAATCGAGATTAGCCCGAAACACCTTTTCCTTTAATTCTTCAAGCATAATGAATGAATGTTTTATGATTGCCGGTCAGCCGTCAGAGTTTGAACGTCGGGTCGGCGGCATACATTTTCTTATTGAAACGATAGAGGGCAGCCCCGCGTTTCGAGCTTTTCTTGTCAATGAGCTCGGTCTTTTCGATAAAATCGATCTGCTTGATGCGCTTGCGGAAGTTGCGTTTGTCGATCTCTTCATCCAGCACAGCCTCGTAGACATGCTGCAACTGTGTCAGCGTGAAGAGATCGGGCAGGAGGTTAAAGCTGAGCGGTTCGGTCGAGATCCGTCTGCGGAGGAGCTTGATGGCGTCACGAACCATGATGTTATGGTCCGAATATAGCTTCGGGAGTTCGTCCATGTTAACCCACTCCACATCGTGTTCCTCGCGCAGGCTTTCATCGTAATCCTTCACGTTGATCAGTGCGCAGTAGGCCACTGAGATCACTCTCTCGCCAGGATCACGGTCGATTGCGCCGTAGGCACCGACCTGCTTCATGTAGAGTTTCTTGAGTCCTGTCAGTTCGTAGAGCACCCGGTTAGCAGCATCATCTAAGCTCTCGGTAGGGGCCACGAATCCTCCGTAGAGTGACCATTCGCCTCGTCCCGGATCCATCTGGCGCTTGCCGACGAGCAATTTCAGTTTTCCATGTTCGAATCCGAATACGATACAGTCGACCGAAACCCAGACTTTGGCATATTGTTCATAAAACTCAGTCATAGCTATTCATTCGTTTTGAATATTCATTTTTACCAGAAATACCAATAGAATACGACCGTGATGGCCAAGATGAAACAGCTGTGGATCACATCCCATTTATTCCAGCTGGCGCGCGAAGCTGCTTTTTGTTCCGGCGTTGCGGTTCCGAAGACAAGTCCTTGGATCTTCTTTTGATCGGGCTCCTTGGTGAAGAGGCTGATGAGGAAGACACAGAGGAGGCAGAAAACAAGCATGCACCCGCAGAAGAAAAGCCAGTTGAAGTCATAGAAGACCGCCTTGAACCAAGTCTGTGCGGCGTTATCCACGTTCATATAATAGACCTTCGCCCCGAGGCGGGTCATACCGATGATTAGTCCGATGATCAGTCCCCACTGCCCGGCTTTGGCAGTGGTGCGCTTCCAGGTGACACCCAAGAGGAACACGGCTGCGATGCCAGGAGCTAACACACTCTGCACATCTTGCAGATAGAGATACAGTACGTCGCCGATGCTGCGCATGATCGGGATCCAGAGAATACCTAAGATCACGATGACCACGGTAGCTGCCTGGCCGATGCGGACAAGATTTTTCTCCGATGTCTGGGGACGGAGGCGCTTGTAGAAGTCGATCGTGAAAAGCATGGAGGATGAATTGAAGAGCGACGCCAGTGAAGACATCAGCGCTGCCAAGATGCCGCAGACCACTAATCCTTTCACTCCAGCCGGCAGCAGCTTGGCTACGAGGGTGGGGAAGGCGGCGTCAGTCACGACCTTTCCGGCTCCGTCGACAGGGAGGAAACCACCACCTTGCTGGATATTGAGCGCATAGGCTATCATGCCGGGAATGAGGAATATGAAGACCGGAAGCAGTTTCAGATAAGCACCGAAGATTGTTCCGCGGCGAGCTTCCCGTTCGTTCTTACCCGAAAGGACGCGCTGCACGATGTACTGATCAGTGCACCAATACCAGAAACCGATTACTGCGGAACCTACCAAGGCCCCTAACCAGGGATATTGAGGATCGTGGATATTTCGGATGAGGTTGGTCATGTGGTCGCCATACTCGTTTACCGTCTGAATCCGACATATGTCCATAAGCTGCTCCCAGCCACCAACGGCCTTCAGACCAAGCACGAGGATGATGGCCGAACCCAGAAGGAGGATGGGCGTCTGCAGCACGGAGGTGTAGAGAACCGACTTCATTCCGCCAAACACTGTATATAAAGCGGTGATGAGCACCAGTCCTACGGCGGCGATCCAGAAGAAGTCAATGCCCCACAGTTCCTTGATGCCGAAGACCTGTTGGAACACTAAGCCGCCCGCATAGACGGTCACGGCAACCTTGGTCAGCACGTAGCTGATCAGCGAAATGGCTGAAAGGATGGTGCGGCTCTGCCCGTTATAGCGGCGCTCTAAGAACTCGGGCATGGTGTAGACCATACTTCGGTTGTAGAAAGGAACGAATACCCAGCCTAAGATCAGAATCATCCAGCCCTGAAACTCCCAGTGTGCCATGGCCATTCCGGAGGCAGCTCCCGATCCGGCAAGGCCGATGAGGTGCTCGGAACCGATGTTGGAAGCGAAGATAGAAGCGCCGATTGCTAACCATGTAGCATCACGGCCACCGAGAAAATAGTCGGCTGAGTTGTTGTTTTTTTGACTGACAACCCAAACGACAATGCCAATGAGAGCCAAACAGAAGACTCCAATGACAAGCCAATCTAATAGTTGCATTTGGTTGAATTGTTTTTAGTGATTGATAGATAGTTGTAGTCTCTATTTTGTAGAAAACTTATATGCCACGTGGCTATAGTATTTCTCCCCCGGTTTCAGATATGGAGAGGGGAATTTTTTCTTATTCGGAGAGTCGGGATACTTCTGGCTTTCGAGGCAGACGGAAACATGCTTCGGATATTTGATGCCATGCTTGCAGGCAATGCCCGTGCCCTGGAAGTTGCCGGTATAGCACTGTACACCGG
Source organism: uncultured Prevotella sp. (assembly GCA_900317545.1). Lineage (GTDB taxonomy): Bacteria > Bacteroidota > Bacteroidia > Bacteroidales > Bacteroidaceae > Prevotella. The sequence continues at coordinate 3,720 of ONHE01000032.1, forward strand.
GTTCGTTGGTGAACATCTCAAGGTAGATGCCGGTGTTGGGCGCATATAGACTTGCTGCAACCCGGGTGTCGTCACCTTTGCCGTTCTTCCATGTGTTCAGGCACCAATTGTGGTCATAACCGCCGGCATTCTTGATGTCCTGCCATGAAGTGTCTCCGATAGTCTGATAAAGCGGGTGACGCTTGGTGAAGTCCATCGGTGTCCCGTACACAGGTTTGATCTCGCCGGTCGTCATGTATGTCGAGTCAGAAGGCGTGTAGTAGTCTGCATTGATGTACAGCACCATGTTCGTTCCGGGCTGTGAAAAGTCGCCCGTCAGATTGAAATAGGAATGATTGCACATGTTGATGACGGTCTCTTTGTCAGTGGTCGCCTCAAACTTACAGTCCAATGTGTTGTTGCAGGTGACGGTATATGTTGCCCTCACCTTGACGTTGCCAGGGAAGTTGTTGTCACCGTCGGGCGAGAGAAGTGATAGGATGAGTGTCGTGTCATTGGGCTGATTGGCATCGTAGACCTGATATTGCCATCCCGTCGGACCGCCGTGCAGGCAGTGCCCGTTGTCATTGATCGGAAGCTGTATGTGCTTTCCGCCGATCGTGAGTTTGCCTTTGTTGATTCGGTTGGCATAGCGCCCGATCGTGGCCCCATAGTCACTGGGAGAGTTTTTCGTATCGGCATATTGCCTGATATTGTCGTAGCCGAGGACGACATCGACAGGTTTGCCGTTTTTATCCGGTACGCATAGGGATACGACACGACCGCCGAAGTTGGTCATGCAGACTTCCATTCCGTTCTGATTCTTCAGTATATAGAGCTGTGTTTTCTTGCCATTGATGGTTGAATCGAAGGCTGCTGGATCAAGCCCGGATACTGTGAGATTACCGTTCCCTGAACATGCGGAAAGCAGAGCGGTCACAACGCCTGCTGTCATTCTTAAAAAATTAATGCGCTTCATCAAAAAGATAGATATTAAGTTAGTAATTTATATTTGGGTGTAAATATACGTCTTTTTTGATGAAATCGTATCAGTGGCAATTATGTTTTATAGCATAATTGTGTTATTTTGACACTTTTTAAAAAAGGCCTGTAGTCAAGTCGACTGCAGGCCTTTATAATATAGGTGAAAAAAACGTTTAATCTACCGGAATCTCAGGATTGACATTCTTGCTGCCGATGAGTGCATAGACGAACATGTAACCCATGGAAACGAGCGGGACGATATACGACATCAGGTAGCCGATGTTGTCTGCGAGGAAGTTTTGCAGCAGAGGCATCAAGCCTCCGCCTACAACCATCATCATGAAGATGCCGGCTGCCTGCGCGGTATATTTGCCCAAGCCTTCTGTCGCAAGATTGAAGATGCTCGTCCACATGATTGATGTGCAAAGTCCGCAGAGCACGATAAACATGGCTGCGATGGGCACCTCGACCATCTGGAACGATGATCCGGTGAAGACAGGCATATGAATGAACACGGACTTACCTAAGATGATGGCACAGATCAAGAAGATCATACCGAGTCCGTTGGCAATGATCATCAGCGTCCGGCTGGATATTTTGTCAGCCACGAAGGACGTGCACAAACGGCCGACAAGCATCAGGAACCAGTAGGTTCCGGCCATGAAACCACCGATGGCGGCAGCATTTACAATGCCAGAAACACCCGAGAAGGCTCCGTTGACGGTATCGGAAATGAAGAAATTCAATGTGCCCGGAATGCCGACTTCAACACCGACATAGAGGAAAATGGCTATTACGCCAAGCACAAAGTGGCGGAATGCCCATGGCGTATGCTCGAAGACAGTCTTGTTGGTGGTCTTTCCTATCTCCGGATCAGCAATTGGGATGAAGCACAAGATGATGAATGCAAGTGCGAAAACTGTCATTGCTATGTACATCACCAGATTCACATCGACCATCTGGGTTTGTGCTGTGACGGTTCCGATCAATGCGCCGACGAGCATCGGAGTTAGTGTGCCGCTCAGCGAGTTCAGTGTTCCACCGATCATGTTCAGCTGATTTCCGCGATTTCCACCACCGCCGATGAGGTTCAACATCGGGTTTACGACGGTGTTCAACATGCACACGGAGAAGCCCGAAACGAATGCTCCGAGCAGATAAACGGCGAATCCTGTGACCCCCGGATCAAATTTTCCACTGAGGAACTGAATCAATACACCGACAAATCCGGTGGCAATTCCGACCAGTGCCGTACGCTTGTAGCCGATCTTTGTCAGCATTTTTCCAGCCGGAATGCCCATGAATAGATAGGCGAGGAAGTTCATCGCGTTGCCTAACATGCCAATTGTGTTGGCACTGGCACTGTCAGTAAATACATTCTTCCATATCACTCCGATAGGCGCGCCAAGATTTGTGACAAACGAAATCATGGCATAAATGAAAAACATTGTTATGATGGCAACAATGCTTCCATTAGTTTTGTTATTGCTCATGTTATTGTGTTATAAATTAATATCTATAGATTGTCAGATGCAAAGCACATGTTCCGTGTAGAAAGGTCTGCTTTTTTCGCTTGCTTAACGTGAAATGCGGCTTTTCCGGAGAAATGATTCCGGCCATGAAGGCGGACCTGAAACCTCGGAAAAAAGAAACCAATCCGTCTTTCATTCTGCACCTTGTGCCATTGTAAAGCCGGATTGATTCTATTCCCTGTGTGCTGTATCTTTGATAGTCAGTTTAGCAAACCTTATGCGAGCCATCGCTGATGACAACGTCATATACGGCAGGTTCGTGTCCGTATTTCGCCGCAAACTTCTCCTTGGCGTCAGCAATAAACTGATCATACAGCTCGTCCTTGACCAGGTTGATGGTGCATCCGCCGAATCCGCCGCCCATGATGCGGCTTCCGGTCACACCGTTTTGCCTGGCCAGTTCATTCAGATAGTCGAGCTCTACGCATGATACCTCATATTCTTTGCTGAGTCCTTCATGCGTCTCATACATCTTCTGTCCGACGGTCTCATAGTCACCACGCTCCAAAGCGTCGCACACTGCGAGCACGCGATCTTTCTCTCCGAGTACGAAGTGTGCACGAGTGTAGTCTTCTTGGCCGACCTCCTGGCGCACTTCTTCCAATTGTTCCCAAGTGCAGTCGCGCAAAGTTTCGAATTTGGATTCAGGATGTTTGGCGGCGATAGCTTTCACCACGTTTTCACAGGAGTTGCGCCTGTCATTGTAAGGAGAGCCTTTCAGCTCGTGCTTCACTTTGGAGTCGAGCAGCACTAATTTATATCCCTGCGGATTGAAAGGATAATATTTGAACTCGCGGCTGCGGCAGTCCAAGCGCATCAGCTTTCCTTCCTGTCCGAAAACAGATGCAAACTGATCCATGATGCCACAGTTGACGCCAATGTATTTATGCTCTGTAGCTTGCCCGGCCAATGCGAGATCCCATTTTGAAACCTTATTGTCGCCGAACAGATCATTGATTGCGAAAGCGAAACAGCTTTCCAATGCGGCAGACGAAGACATGCCGGCACCCAAGGGAACGTCGCCATAGAAAGCGGCATTGAATCCTTTCACTGGTACGCCTAACCCCTTCATTTCCTGCACGATGCCGTATATGTAGCGGGCCCATGTGGCGCGCGGTCCTTCGGGATCGTCGATCTTGAACTCTACCTTATCTTTTAAGTCGATGGAATAGAGGATCACTGTTTCCAACCCATTGGGCCTGATCTCTGCCATGATACCTTTGTCAACCGCTCCTGGAAATACAAATCCACCATTGTAGTCAGTGTGTTCCCCGATCAAGTTGATACGTCCGGGCGACATATAGATGTTGCCTGTCTTTCCATCAAAGTGCTTAATGAAGCGACTCCTTACATATTCAATATTCATAAATCAATTATTAAAAAGCTAATAAAAATATTATTCGACGCCAAATCGATAAATTGTCTTCTGCGTATATTTTTCACCCGGATTCAGAACAACGGATGGGAAATAGGGGTGGTTGGGGCTGTCGGGGAAGTGTTGTGCCTCAAAACAGATCGCGCTGCGGCGTGGGAACGTAGCCCCGTTCTGTCCTTTGTAGCCGTCGGCCCAGTTGTCCGTATAGACCTGAACGCCCGGCTCGGTAGTGAAGACCTCCATCGTGCGACCCGAAGAGGGTTCGGTCACTTTAGCCGCAAAACTCAGTTCGCCTTCTTCTTTCTTGTTCAGGACGAAGCAGTGATCGTAACCGGCACCGTTTTTGATCTGCTCGTCATCGGCGTCAATATCCTGACCGACCGGCTTCGCGGTACGGAAGTCGAACGGAGTTCCCTTCACAAAGCGGATCTCACCGGTCGGGATGCTTGTCTCGTCGATAGGTATGTAATAGTCGGCATTGATCTGACAGATCAGATTGTCAATGGTCGGAGTGGGATCGGCGATACCTGCCAAGGAGAAAAATCCATGGCTTGTCAGGTTGATGATTGTCTTCTTGTTGGTCGTAGCCTGATATTTGATCACCAGCTCGTTGTCATCCGTGAATGTGTAAGCGACCCACACTTCCATCTCGCCAGTGAATCCTTCCTCGCCATACGAACTGATATATTTGAGCACTACAGCTTTCTCGTTGATCTGCTGTGCGTCCCATACTTTCGCATTGAAGCCCTCTTTCCCACCATGAAGCGAGTTGGGGCCGTTGTTGACGGCCAGTTGGTACTCCTTGCCATGCAGTGTAAACTGTCCCTTGGCGATTCTGTTGCCGTAACGGCCGATTAAGGTGGAGAGATAAGGTTCCGGGGATTGGATGACATCCTGAATGTTGTCGTGTCCCTGGATGATGTTTGCGCGATTGCCATTACGATCTGGAACCATGATCGCTACGATAGCTCCGCCGTAATTGGTAATAGCAACTTCGTTTCCCTGATTATTTCTTAAGATGTAGAGATCAGTCTGCTTTCCCTTGATCGTGGTCTGAAAGTTCTCACGCTTCAGGCCACAGATGTTTTCTGTTTCAGCCGTGTTTGTCATATCGTTAAGTTTTTAGTTACCGTTATACATAAATGCAAAGTAACTGAAAAAAAACGGATTTGACAAATTTAGTGATAGAAAATGCGAAACTGAAATGGTTAAAAAGCTTTAAACAAAACTCAACAGATCGGCGACGATATAGCTTGATCCGCCGATGAAAATGAAATCTTCGGGATCGGCGTCCTGCAGGGCTGCATGATAGGCATCGGCCACATGTGCGAACGACCTGCCATTCAAGTGTCGCTTGCTGGCAATGTCCGCAACTTTCTCAACAGGAAAAGCCCTTTTCGAAGTGGGCTGTGTCCAATAATATTGTGCATCATCCGGCAGCATGGCCATTACGGTCTCGAGGTCCTTGTCATCGACCATACCGAAGACGATGCGCAGCTGCCGGCACGGCTGGGCCTTGAGTTGCCGACTCAGATACTGCCATCCGCCTGTGTTATGGCCGGTGTCACAGACTGTCGTCGGATGCTTTCGAATGCACTGCCAGCGTCCCATGAGACCAGTGGATGATGCCACTTGCACGATCCCATCCCTGATGCTGCTTTCTTGGCGGATGACTTTCTGCTCCATCAACCGATGCACCGCACAGAGCACGGTGTTCATGTTGCGAATCTGATAGTCACCCGTGAGATCGCCGCGTAGTGTGCCCCAGGACCGGGTTTGGTAGATCCGCCCCATGCCGTTGGGTGCTGTCTGCGAATCGAGGATTTCCTCTTCCTCCTCCGCAAACCAGATCGGGGCCTCCTCTTCGGTCGCTTTCCGGATGAAAACCTCCCGTGTTTCGGGCGTCGTCTCACCGATCACGACCGGGATGTGGGGCTTGATGATGCCCGCTTTCTCACCGGCTATCTGGGCCAGCGTATGGCCCAGGAACTGCGTGTGGTCAAAAGAAATGTTGGTGATGACCGAGAGTATCGGCGTGATAATGTTCGTACAGTCGAGCCGACCGCCTAATCCGACTTCCACGACCGCTATGTCTATGCGCTGCTCTGCGAAGTATTTGAAGGCCAGTGCTGTGGTCAGTTCGAAGAAAGAGGGATGTAAGGGTTCGAAAAATCTCCGCTCTTCTTCCACGAAGCGCACCACTTCTTTTTCGCTGATACACTGTCCGTTGACTCTGATCCGCTCTCGAAAGTCTACGAGATGCGGCGAAGTGTAGAGCCCCACCTTGTATCCTTCTTTCTGGAGAATGGCTGCCAGCGTGTGCGAGCAGGATCCTTTGCCGTTGGTCCCGGCCACATGGATCGTCCTGAACTGACGGTGTGGATGGCCGAAGTGGTCGTCCAAGGCCTTCGTAGTGGCCAATCCTTCTTTATAAGCAGATGCTCCGACATGTTCGAAGACAGGAGTACTGTTGAACAGATATTCTACTGTTTGCTGATAATTCATGCCTTCATCAATTGGAATTAGGATGTCACAGGTGTAGCGTGGCAGATCCGGAAGACTCAGAGGCTTCTCGTGTGGCAGACAAACAGGTATGTTGGTTGCCGCTCGGCCCTTGGCTTCCGGATCCGAAGAGGCTGTTTCTAATTGAAATAGTTCTTGAATTTCTCGAAGATACTTTTCTTGGTTTGGCTGTCGCCTTTGAAGTTGTCGCTCTCCCGGAGTTCTTCCAAGGCTTTCTTTTCTGCGTGCGACAGCGTCTTGGGAATATACACACTGATGTTGACCACCAAGTCGCCGTGACCTTGACCGTAACCTTGTACGGCCGGCAGACCTTTGCTTCGCAATCGCAATGTCTTGCCTGGCTGAGTGCCCGGTTCGATCTTGATCTTCACCTTCGTACCTTCTATGGTCGGTATCTCTACATCACCTCCGAGCGCCGCCGTGGGGATGTCGAGCAGCAGATTGTAGATGACGTCCTGCCCGTCCCTGATGAATGTGCTGTTGGGTTCTTCTTCGATGTAGACCTGTATGTCGCCGCTGATGCCGTTGTGCTGGCCTGCATTCCCTTTGCGGGGCACGTTGACCACCATTCCTTCGGCCACTCCGGCGGGTATCTTGATCTCCACTACCTCTTCGCCTTTGACCACTCCGGTCCCCCTGCACTCCGGGCACTTGTTCTTGATGACGGTTCCTTCGCCGTGGCAAGTGGGACACTCGGTTTGCGTCTGCATCATTCCCAGCATCGTGCGTACGGTCTTGATGACCACGCCTTGGCCGTGACAGGTCGGGCAGGGCTCGCTTGAGCTGCCGTTTTCAGCTCCGCTTCCGTGGCAGTGAGGACAGGTGACGTCCTTGTGAACTTTGAATTTCTTGGTCACGCCGGTGGCCACTTCCTGAAGTGTCAGGCGCACCTTCAGCCGGAGGTCCGAACCTCTGTACTGCGGGCGCTGGCCTCCTCCGCCGAACCCACCGAATCCGCCGAACCCGGAGTGGCCGCCGAAGACGTCACCGAACATGGAGAAGATGTCGTCCATGTTGAATCCGGCACCGCCGAAGCCGCTGCTTCCGAATCCGCCCGGCGCGTCAAATCCGAACTGGTCATACTGTTGGCGTTTCTGCGGATCGTGCAGAATGTCATAGGCTTCTGCAGCTTCCTTGAATTTCTCTTCAGCCTCCTTGTCATCCGGATTGCGATCGGGGTGATATTTGATGGCTAATTTCCGGTAGGCCTTTTTTATCTCATCTTCCGTGGCGTTTTTAGCTACGCCGAGGACTTCGTAATAATCACGCTTTGCCATGCATCTTATATTATAAATGTAAAAGCATCAGATGCCGGTTCATTGTCCTACGGCCACCTTGGCATGGCGGATCACCTTGTCATGCAGCGTGTATCCTGTCTGGACGCAGTCGATCACCTTTCCTTTCTTGTCATCACCCATTCCGGGCACCATGGCAATGGCCTCATGATAGTCAACGTTAAAGTCCTGGTTGTCGGCTTCGATCTTTCTGACTCCTAATTTCTCCAGTGCAGCGAGCAACTTCTTGAAGATCAGCTCCCAGCCTTCCTCCAATGTCTGGATCGATTCTGCCTTGTCTGCGTTGGCGACAGCGCGTTCCATGTCGTCGAGGACGGGCAGGATGGCTGTGATGGTCTTCTCACTACCGTTCTGAATCAGTTCGGTCTTCTCCTTGAGGGTGCGTTTCTTGAAGTTGTCAAATTCGGCCAGCGTGCGCAGATATTGGTCTTTCAGCGCGGCGATCTTTTCTTCTGCTGCGGTCAGAGGATCTTTCTCTTCATCCTGTTCTGTGGTCTGCTCCGGCTCCTGCTTGGTTTTTTCGCATCCGGCACCCGTTGCCTTATCCTGATTGTCAGCGTTTGCTTCAGCAGGCTGTGCGCCGTCCTGTTGACATTCTGACTGCTCCTCCTGAGACTGACAGTCGTTATTAATCATTTCTTCCTTTGTTTTCTTATTCTCACTCATAGTTGCAAGTTGTTTATCCTTTACTGTGCAAATACCATGCCATCATGATTCTTACTCATACATCTTGGTACGTAGCTCCTTGATTCTGTCATCGTGGATATACTCGTCATAGGGCATCAGCTTGTCGATCGTACCCTTAGGCGTGAGCTCAATGATGCGGTTGGCGACGGTCTGGATGAATTCATGGTCGTGCGACGCAAAGAGAATGTTGCCCTTGAAGGTGACCAGATTGTTGTTGAAAGCCTGGATCGATTCGAGGTCCAAGTGGTTGGTCGGTGTGTCAAGGATCAGACAGTTGGCGTTCTGCAATTGCATGCGCGCGATCATGCAGCGCATCTTTTCGCCTCCCGAGAGCACGTTGACTTTCTTCTCGACCTCTTCCTGGCGGAAGAGCATCCGACCCAAATAAGCCTTCATCTGCACCTCGTTGCCCGGTCCGTACTGAGAAAGCCAGTCGACGAGATTCATGTCACAGTTGAAGAACTCGGTGTTGTCGAGCGGCAGATAAGCCGTCGTAATGGTGACGCCCCACTTGAAGGAACCGGCCTCGGGCTGTCGGTTGTTGTTGATGATCTCGAAGAGTGCGGTCATCGCTTTGGGGTTATGCGACAGGAAGACCACTTTCTGATCCTTCTCGATGTTGAAGTTCACATTGTCGAAGAGTACCGTTCCGTCCGCATCCGTGGCTTTCAAGCCTTCCACTTCGAGGATCTGATTGCCCGGCTCACGCTCCATGGAGAAGATGATGCCCGGATATTTGCGACTTGAGGGACGTATTTCCTCCACGTTCAGACGTTCGAGCATCTTGCGGCGCGAGGTCGTCTGACGGCTCTTTGCCACATTGGCAGCGAAGCGGCGGATAAACTCCTCGAGTTGCTTTTTCTTCTCTTCGGCTTTCAGACGCTGGTTCTGTGCCTGACGCAGGGCGAGCTGGGAACTCTCATACCAGAAGCTGTAGTTGCCCGAGAAGACGGTCACCTTGCCGAAGTCAATATCGATGGTCTGGGTGCTCACGGCATCCAAGAAGTGACGGTCGTGGCTGACCACGAGCACCGTCTGGTTCTCGTCGATGTCGCCCAAGTAGTCTTCCAACCATTCAACGGTGTCCAGATCGAGGTCGTTGGTAGGCTCGTCGAGCAGCAAGTTGTCAGGATGGCCGAAGAGAGCCTTGGCAAGCATCACGCGTACTTTCTCGTTGTTGGCCAGCTCGCTCATTTGTTTCTGATGCAGGTCTTCCTTGATTCCGAGGTTCTGAAGCAGCTGGGCGGCATCCGACTCGGCTTCCCAGCCGTTCATCTCTGCAAACTTCAGCTCCAGCTCTGCGGCCCTGTTGCCGTCCTCATCGGTCATTTCGGGCTTCGCGTAGAGTGCTTCGCGTTCCTTCATGTTTTTCCACAGAGGCTCGTGCCCCATCAGTACGGTGTCGAGAACCTTATACTCATCATATTTGAAGTGGTCCTGCTCCAGTACGCTCAAACGCTCACCGGGACCCATTTCCACCGTTCCTTTGTTGGGTTCAAGATCGCCGCTGATGGCGCGCAGCAAGGTCGACTTGCCGGCACCGTTGGCACCGATTACGCCGTAAATGTTACCCCGGGTGAACTTGATGTTTACATCTTTGTAAAGAACCCGCTTTCCAAACTGGATCGCGAGATTGGTCAGTGTGATCATTGTGAAGAATACCTATTTAATAAAAATTTGCTGCAAAGGTACGAAATTTATGTGAAAGCAGGAAACAAACGATGGACGAAAACGCCCGCAGGACTGAAATTATTCCGTTTCCCGATCGGTTATTTCTTTCTGAAAATCAAACATTTGCATTCCTGACGCCCACTGTCAGGAGAGCCCGGGGCGCGTGCGCTTCAGGAAGACATATTCTCACCGCTGCGCGGAGCTATGCTTTAGGCTGCCCAAAGCTATGCTCCGGGCGCCCGAAAGCATAGCTCTTGACGGGCAAAAGCTATGCTCCGCCAAGTGCCTATGTATCAGATACTTATAACTCGTGTCTGAAGTGGGTAGACATGAGGGTGGGGGCGGGGCATCAAAATGAACCTCACGGAGGGGGTGATGCTTTTTTTCAGCGTTTCTTCATGCTGTGGTTTCATGATCTCGCAACTTATTATTATCTTTGCAGATCAAACAGATACGGAGGAAACAAATGAAGACCAACAGGACAAACGGGCAGCAAGGGTACGCCCATTATCAGGTGGCTGAGTCGGCAAAGTTGCTCGACTGGCTCTTGAAAAATCTGAAGGGGGAGAGCAGGACCAAGATCAAGGCCACTCTGCAGGGACATGGCATCAGGGTCAACGGAAAGGAACGCACGCAGTTCGACTATCCGCTGGCGCCGGGCGACCGGATCTCCGTCAGCCTGACAAAGAAGAACCGTGACCAGTTCAAGAGCCGCTACCTGAAGATTGTGTATGAAGACCGGCATCTCATTGTCATCGAGAAGCAGGTCGGCATTCTGTCCATGGCAGCCGGGCACTCGTCGCTCAACGTGAAGGCCGTGCTTGACGACTACTTCCGTCAGACCCGTCAACGCTGCACGGCTCATGTCGTCCACCGGCTCGACCGCGACACCTCCGGCCTGCTCGTCTATGCCAAGGACAAGGAGACAGAGCTGGCTATGGAGAGCGATTGGCACCACGTTGTCTATGACCGGCGCTATGTGGCCGTCGTGTCAGGTGAGATGGAGCAGGACGAAGGAACCGTGGCCTCATGGCTGAAGGACAACAAGGCCTACATTACCTATTCCTCCGACATGGACAACGGCGGCAAGTATGCCGTGACCCATTATCATGTCCTGCGGCGCACCACGGATTATTCATTGGTTGAATATCGCCTGGAGACAGGCCGGAAAAATCAGATCCGCGTTCATTCGGCCGATCTCGGCCATCCCGTATGTGGCGACATCAAGTATGGGAATGGCGATGATCCCTGCGGACGGCTCTGCCTTCATGCCTACATCCTCTGTTTCTATCATCCCGTGACACATGAGCGGATGGAGTTTGAGACATCGATTCCGCCGGCTTTCCTGCATCTATTCAAGTGAGACGCAGGTCACGGACAGGATCCGATGAGCACGGGCAAAGCAACTGAATCATATCCTAACAAATAGCAACATGGCATCCAATTTCACCTTTTTCATCATTGTTCTGATCGCTGTCGTGGTCGGAATCATCGTCATCAAGAAAGTGACGAGTTGTCTCATCAAGAGCATCTTTCTGCTGATCGTAGTAGGCGCACTGATCTATATCTACATGCACTATCTTCAATAGCGGCCGACGGCTGTGACATCCGTCAGTCCTGACGCTTCCGGATCTTGGCCGGACGTTGACCGGCAGATACGAAAAGCCCCCGCTCATGTTCAGCGGCCGAGGACCGGAGTCTCGGTTTCTGAATACGAGCGGGGGCAAAATGTTGACTAAGATTTATCCTTCATCGGTCATGAGACCGCTGTGTTGCATTCATTTTTGTCATTTCATGCTTTCCGACTGCTTTCGTCCGCTTGCCGGACTCTTGTCTACCGGGCATCCTCGACGTAGTCCGCTACGCCTTCGGATTCCCGCCAAGGCATTTATCCGGCCATTTGACGAAATCCGTTCGGACTCTCATGGCCGATCCGGGATTATCGTTCAGCTGCATCCAGTAGAATCTCACCCAAGGTGGGATGCGTGTGGATGATCGCGCGGAGATCGTCCAAGGTGGCTCCGTGGTTCATCAGTGCCGTTGCCTCCTGCACGATATCAGAGGCGTGGGCACCGAGAATGTGGCAGCCGATGATCCGCTTCTCGCTGTCCGTCAGGATCTTGACGATGCCGTCCGTGACGTTCATGGCGAGTGCTTTTCCGTTGGCTCGGTAGAATCCCTTATGGCTCTCGTAGGCCAGTCCGTCTGCCTTGCATTGGTCTTCCGTCCGTCCCACGCCGGCCACTTCAGGGGTGGTGAACACTGCCGAGGGCATGATGTCGAGGCGGATGGCATCCTCCTCGCCGAGAAGATGGTTGATCACGTGGTAGCCCTGGAACTCTGCCGCATGGGCAAGCATCATCTTCCCGTTCACGTCGCCGATGGCATAGACCCCCTTGACGCTTGTTTCGAGATGCTCGTCCGTGCAGATGCCACGCCGGTCATATTGAATGCCGACCTCGTCAAGGTTGAGTCCGTCGGTGTTGGCGCCCCTTCCCGTGGCGATCAGGATCGTGTCGCCGTCCACGCGCAGCTCTTTTCCCTTCTGTTCGAAGATGACCGTCTGGCCTTCAATGCGCTTCACTCCTGCCTGCAAGAAGAACTTGATACCGCGCTTTTCGAGCAGTTTCCGCAGTCGCTTGGCAATGTCGCTGTCGACTGGCGGAAGACATTCCTTGAGGAATTCGATCACGGTTACCGAGCTTCCGAATGACGAGAATGCGGCCGCGAACTCCATTCCGATGACGCCGGCACCGACGATCACCAAATGCGCAGGTATGTGGTCGATGTCCAACAGCTCAGTGGAAGTCACGACGTTCGGCGAGTGGATACCTTCGATCGGTGGCATCTTCGCATGCGATCCGGTCGCAATGATGATGTTTCGGGCTTGGTATTCCTCGCCGTTACAGATCACCGTGTGTGCGTCCTTCATGCTTGCCTTGCCCCTGACGAGCGTGATGCCGGGAGCCGACATCAACGTCTCGATCCCTGACCGGAGCTGGCTGACCACCTCATTCTTGTGATCTCGGATCTTGGCAAAGTTGATGTCGAAGCCGAGATTGTCTATTCCGTAGGCCTCGGCATCATGCACGCCGTCGATCACGTCGGCCACATGGCAGAATGTCTTTGTCGGAATGCAGCCGCGGTTGAGACATGTTCCGCCGACCTCCTGATCCTCGAAAATGGTGGCCTGCAGTCCTTTTCGGGCTGCATGGTGAGCCGTCTGGTAGCCTCCCGGGCCACATCCGATAATGATTAAGTCTGTCATACCGTCTCGCTGTCCTGTGTTAACTGCCTGTAAGTGAGTATCGGATGCTTGGCGGCAAGCACATCGTCCACACGCGTGATAGGTGTGTTGTGCGGAGCGCTCTTCACCACTTCCGGATTCTCCCGTGCTTCCCCGGCTATCCGGCGCATCACTTCGATGAATCCGTCGATAGTGTCCTTGCTTTCGTTTTCAGTCGGTTCGATCATCATGGCCTCGTGGAAGAGCAGCGGGAAGTAGATCGTCGGCGCATGGTAACCATAGTCGAGCAGCCGCTTGGCTACATCCATCGTCGTCACACCCTGCGTCTTATCCTTCAGTCCGTTGAACACGAACTCGTGCTTGCACAGGCCTTCGATCGGCAGTTCGTAGACGTCCTTCAGGCATTCTTTGATGTAATTGGCATTCAATGTGGCCAACGGGCCTACCATGCGGAGATTCTCTTTGCCGAGCGAGAGGATGTAGGTGAAGGCGCGGAGGATCACGAGGAAGTTGCCGTAGAAGGCGCCAACGTGGATTGCATGATCATTTTCGACCGCATATTTGTCACCTTCCTTGATCACATGGGGGCTGGGCAGAAACTGCTCCAATCCCTCCCGGACCCCGACGGGACCTGATCCGGGACCGCCGCCGCCATGCGGCGTGGAGAATGTCTTGTGCAGATTGACGTGCATGACGTCGAATCCCATATCTCCTGGACGGCAGATGCCGAGCAACGGGTTCAGGTTGGCGCCGTCGTAATAGAGCAGGGCTCCGCAGTCGTGAACCAACTTCGCAATCTCGGGGATGTCCTTTTCAAACAGCCCTAACGTGTTGGGATTGGTCATCATCATGGCAGCTACGTCCTCACCGAGCAGCGGCTTGAGATCTTCAACGTCTACGAGTCCTTCGGGCGTACTCTTCACTTCGACCACCTCTAAACCACAGACAGCAGCTGAAGCAGGGTTCGTTCCGTGAGCCGAATCGGGCACGATAACTTTCACGCGTTGATGATCTCCGCGACTCTGGTGATAGCTTCGGATGATCATCAGACCTGTAAGCTCACCGTGAGCACCGGCAAACGGATTGAGCGTAAAGTCGCTCAGACCGGTAATCTCTGCAAGGGAGTGCTGCAGACCGTATTCCACTTCCAAGGCTCCCTGTGTGCTCTCCGTAGACTGGAGTGGGTGGAGATTCGAAAAAGAGGGATAGCCTGCGATCTCTTCATTGATGCAGGGGTTGTATTTCATTGTGCAGGAGCCGAGCGGATAAAATCCGTTGTTGACACCGAAATTGTTCGCACTGTGATTCGTGTAGTGGCGTACGACCGTCATTTCGTCACACTCCGGCAACTCTGCATCTTTCGTCCGTCTTGCCTCGGCGGGAAGTTCGTAGTGACCGAATTGGCTTTTCGGCAAAGAGTAACCCCGTCTGCCTTTCTTTGACAATTCGAAAATCAGATTTCCATATAACTTGTTATTCATGGCATAATTCGATTAATTGTTCAACTTCCTCGATCGTCCGTTTCTCCGTGACAGTCATCATGATGATGTCATCAGCTATCTTGATGCCGCCTAAAATGCCATGATCCTCAAGCCTCTGCAGCAATGCGTCTAAGTCGCCTTTATAACGAAGGCAGAACTCATTGAAGAAAGGCTGATTGAAGACGGGTTCGAACTTGCCCGTAGCGATCAGCTTATCATAGAGATAATGTGCCCCGTCAAGAGAGATCTGGGCTGCCTCTTTCAGTCCTTCCTTGCCCATCAAACTCATGTAGATGGTCACCCAAAGTGCCATGAGTGATTCGTTCGAGCAGATGTTGGACGTCGCCTTCTGACGCCGGATGTGCTGTTCGCGGGCCTGAAGCGTAAGCACAAACGCACGCTGACCGTTGCTGTCGACGGTCTTCCCGACGATACGGCCCGGCATTTTGCGCATTAACTTCTCCGTGCAGCACATATATCCGACGTACGGCCCGCCGAAGTTCATCGGCAATCCTAAGCTCTGGCCTTCGCCGACAGCGATGTCGGCGCCCCATTCACCTGGAGTCTTGAGCAGCGCAAGGTCTGCCGGAATGCTGTTGATGATGAAGAGTGCCTTCTGGGCATGGCACGCGTCTGACACCCCTTCGAAGTCTTCGATAATGCCGAAACGGTTGGGTTGCTGTACCACAAGGCCTGCCACGCCGCCCGCAGCAAGCTTCTGCTTCAGCTGTTCCTTGTCCGTTGCACCGTCATTTGCTTCGACCAACTCAATCTCAATGCCTTGGAAACGGGCATAGGTGTTGATGACGGCAAGTGTACGTTTGTCGACAGTATCGGACACAAGCACCTTGTTGGCTTTCTTCGCGTTGGCTGCAGCCATCATAACGGCCTCTGCCGTCGCCGTCGTACCATCGTACATGCAGGCGTTGGAGATGTCCATGCCGGTCAGTTCGGCCATCATTGACTGATATTCGAAAATGTAATGGAGTGTGCCTTGGGAAATTTCGGCTTGATAAGGAGTATAACTCGTCAGAAACTCAGAACGGCTGACGATAGAAGGAATGACGGAAGGTGTATAATGATCATAAACTCCAGCACCGGCAAAACAGACCAACTGCTTGTTCTTCTTACCGGTCTCTTCAAAGTACTTACGGATCTCCACCTCGCTCAATGCATCAGGTAACTCATAGTCGCGATGCAACTTCACGCTGTCCGGAAGTTCAGCGTAGAGATCTTCGAGGGATGCTGCGCCCACTTTGGCCAGCATCTCACGGAGATCTTCATCTGTGTGTGGGAAATACTTGTAGGTCATTTTTGACAGAATTCTTCATAAGCTTTTGCGTCCATCAGGTTGTCCAATTCACCCTTGTCGGACAGCTGTACCTTAATGATCCAGTTGGTGAAAGCATCCTCGTTGACAAGTTCAGGATGGTCTTCAAGCGCCTCATTAAGCTCAACAACTGTGCCACTGACGGGCGAGTTGAGGTCAGAAGCGGCCTTGACGCTCTCCACTGCTCCGAACTCTTCATTGACATTCACCTCGTCATCGACATCCGGCATGTCGATATAGACGATGTTTCCCAACTCGTGCTGGGCAAAATCGGTGATTCCTACATAGGCGAAGTCGCCTTCTACTTTTACATACTCGTGCGACTCAGAATAATAGAGTCCTTCAATAATCTTAGCCATGTTTTATTTGTTTCATTAATGTGGGAAAGCCGGAAGATGCTTCCGTTTTGGCTGAAAGTGCCTTTCGGCTTCCCCGTTTGTAAATTGCTGATTTGTTATTTCTTAAAAAAAGAGTGCTGAGATGGCACTTTACTTCTTGTAATGTTTATCGTAGAATTTCTTCTTGACAATGGTTCCGGGGAAGGTTTTCTTGCGGATCTGCACTTCAACCCTGTCGTCCATCTTGATCGAAGCGTCCACCAAGGCGACGGCACAGCTCTTTTCGACGCTGATCAACCGATAACCAGTGGTGACCTCACCGACTTCCTGACCGTCCTTGAACACCTTGTAGCCATGACGGGGAATGGCGTTTCCGTCCAGCTCAATACCGCGGAGGCGTTTCGAGACACCGTTTGTCTTTTGCTCGATGAGCGCTTCTTTACCGATGAAATCAGGTTTGTCGAGCTTGCAGAACATACCGAAGCCGGCCATGATGGGCGATATTTCAGCCGAAAGCTCATCCCCATAGAGCGGCAGACCGACCTCGAAGCGCAGCGTGTCACGGCATCCCAATCCGCAAGGCTTGCAGCGTTGACTGGCCATCAGCTGATCCCAGGCGTCGTTGATGTACTGATGGGAACCGTAAATCTCAAATCCATCCTCCCCTGTATAGCCTGTCCGGGAAATGATGATGGTCTCTCCGTTGATCTCAATGGTCTTCGCCGTGTAGAACACAAGATCCTTGCAGGCGAGCCCGAGTACCTCTTCTGTGACGGCTTCTGCCTCTGGTCCCTGTACGGCAAGCTGCCCGTAGTAGTCCGAGCAATGATCTATGGTGACGTCGAAGTCGCGCGCATGCTCATTGATCCATGCCACATCCTTGTCGATATTGGCTGCATTGAAGACTAAGAAAAACTCATTCTCGCCCATCTTATACACGAGCAGGTCGTCCACGGTGCCTCCGTTGGGATAGAGCATCATGCCATAAAAGATCTGCGAAACAGGTGCCTGCCTGATGTCATTGGTAAAAATGTAGTTGACATACTTTTCGGCATCCGGTCCGGTAACATAGACTTCTCCCATGTGGGATACGTCGAAAACACCACAATGTTCGCGTACAGCATGATGTTCCTCTATGATAGAGGAATACTGGATCGGCATGTCAAAACCGCCGAACGGCTGCATCAGTGCACCTAAAGCAACGTGCTTGTCATAAAGGCATGTTCGTTTATTTTCCATGTTTTGTCGGTATGAATAGTGAATAAATTCCTTTTAATTCTTACGCCCGTAGATGAAGTCTTCGTCAAGGTATTCCTTTTCAATCTCTTCCGTTAGCCTGATGTCTTCAGGCGTCATGGTGTAGGTCGTGTCGCAGAGTGTTTCCCGAAGATGCTTCTTTACCTCTTCCAAGGAGATAGAGACATAATCCTTGAGCAGGCAGATACGTTGTCGCACACTCTCCACCCCGTGCTTGTTGAGCTTTTGGCGTGACGGTGTGATGGCTTGCAGCATGTTTTCCATCTCGGTGTCATAGAGGAGTGTGCCGTGGGCGATGTTTTTTCCAGGCAGATGATAGATGGCATTGCCCGATACTTTGCGGTCGCCGAGCATGATGTCGTTGTGTCCGCTCCGCTCAGCGTTGACTCCAATGCCCCGCAGTGCTAAGGCAACCATCGAGAGATACCGGCTGAACGTCTCGTCGACATTATCGTCCGGCGTGATGTAAGACAGCATGACGTTGCTCATGTCGGCATAAACGCATCCTCCTCCGCTCTTGCGTCGGTACATCTGAATACCGTGGTCAAGACAGTATTTGATATTAACTTCATTTTCAATTACCTGATTTCGGCCGAAAATAACTGTGGGATTTACTTGCCACATGAAAAAAAAGTCGCCGCCGTCTAATTGACGTGCCACGAACTCTTCCATCGCCAAGTAGAAACTCAGCCTTCGTATTCCGCTGTCAGGGAGTGCTACATAGGTCATTTCAATGTATTCGATTGGTAAACTTCGAATGCAAATATACTAATTATTTTATAGATTACAAATAAAAGGAGTTTTTTTTTAAATCGTGAAAAAGTATACTTCAGATTGACAAGATGTTGCGTTTTGGTTCTCTATATCATACTTTTTGATGCAACAGAAGTATCATATAAAGAACCAAAAAAGAGAAAGCGGAAAAACAAGAATCATTCTGCCATGAGGAGGCGATAAAAATCTTGATAATCCGAAGATATCATCCGGCTTTTTTTCTCGCCTTTCATGAAGGCCGAGAGGCGTTCCGGGATCTCGACGGAAGCCCCGATCACGGGTTCCACTGTGTCCTTGAACTTCGCCGGGTGGGCTGTTTCGCAGAAGATTCCGGTCTCTCCCGGCAGCAGCTGTTCGTGCAAGGCGCGGTAGCCGCAGGCACCATGGGGATCCAGGATGTATCCGTTCTGTTTGTAGCAAGTTGCCATAGCTTCTTTGATCTGTGTGTCTTTATAGGCCGCGCCGCTGATCTCCTGCCGGATGGCTTGCCACGATTGGTGGTAGAGATCGTAGATTCTGGCGAAATTGCTCGGCGCTCCTACGTCCATTGCATTGGCTATGGTTTGGATGCTGGGCTTTGGTTCGTACCGACCATTCTGCAGGAATTTGAAGAACACGTCATTGGCATTGTTGGCTGCGATGAATCTTTTCACCGGCAGTCCCATTTTCTTACCGAAGAGTCCGGCGCAGATATTGCCGAAGTTGCCGCTTGGTGTGCAGATGACGAGGTTGGTGTTTTCGGCATTCAAAGGTGCCATTCCATGTGCCTCCCTGATTCTTCCGATCTGCGCTGCAGCATGGAAATAATAGAATGCCTGCGGCAGGAAGCGGGCCACGTTGATAGAATTGGCACTCGTGAGTTTCATGTGCCGGTTCAACTCCGGATCCATGAAGGCATTCTTGACCAATGCCTGACAGTCGTCGAATACACCGTCTACCTCAATCGCAGTGATGTTCCGGCCGAGCGTGGTGAACTGACTTTCCTGTATCTTGCTGACCTTCCCTTTGGGGTAGAGGACATATACGCGGATGCCATCCACGCCGAGGAAACCGTTGGCAACGGCCGAGCCGGTGTCGCCGGAGGTTGCTACGAGCACGTTGACCTGCTCCTTTCTGCTGCCTTCCTGTCTGATAAAGTATTGCAACAGGCGTGCCATGAAGCGCGCGCCTACATCCTTGAAGGCGAGCGTAGGACCGTGGAAGAGTTCCAATGCGTAGATGTTGTCTTCGACAGGGACGACGGGACAGTCGAACGAAAGTGTGTCCGTCACGATCTGTTTCAGTGCTCCCGCTTCCACATCTTCGCCGAAGAAGGCTTCCGCAACCTGCAAGGCGATCTCCTGGAATGTGTATTCTGGGAGGTGATCATAGAAAGATTGGGGGAGCGGCGTGATGCGCGAGGGCATGTAAAGGCCCCGGTCGGGTGCCAGTCCCTTGACCACTGCCTCGTGCAGCGTAGCCAAAGGCGCTTTCTGGTTGGTTGAATAATAATACATATTCGGCTGTTCTTTGTTTGACGGATGGATGGAACGGGATTCGTTCATTTCATGAATGTGTCCATGAACTGACTGAGATACAGAAGCCCATAGCTGCCTTCGACGCAGCTGACCTCATCATATCGGGTCACCGGATCAGGTTCGATGCCCGGATACCAGATCAGGAAAGGCACCGGTTCCTTGACATGTGTCCTGACTTCGACGGGTGTGGGATGGTCAGGAAGCACTGCAATGCAGACCGGATCAGCCCAGTCTTTCACTTCCTCAAAAATCGGCTTGACGATGCGCTCGTCAAGATTGCGGATTGTCCGTAGCTTCAGTTCGAGGTCGCCATCATGTCCGGCCTCGTCGCTCGCCTCTACATGGAGGTAGACGAAGTCCTGCTTTCGCAGTGCTTCAATGGCCGCATAGGCCTTCCCTTCATAGTTTGTGTCGGCCAGTCCAGTGGCTCCCGGCACCTTGACGACATCCAATCCGGCATAGTGGCCAATGCCCCGGATCAGGTCAACGGCCGAAATAACGGAACCGGCATGAATCTGTGGGTAGAGTTCGGGCAACGTCTTCATCGAGGGGCGATACCCTCCGCCCCATGGCCAGATCGAGTTTGCCTGTCCGACACGATCCTTGTTGAACGGATGTCTGGCCAATAACTGTTGGCTGTTGAGGATCAGTCCGTTGATCAGATCTGCCGTCTCCTGCGGTGTCATGCGCCCTTCTTCATTCCAGTTGCCTTCTTCCGGTTTGACCAAAAGCGGTCTCCAGGGTTCGTTGGGATGGTCATGGGGCGGGGCGCAGACGATGTGCTTGCTGCCGCCCTTGATGATCAGCAGGTGGCGGTATTGGATTCCGGTGATGAAACGGACGGTCTCGTTGCCGAGATGATCGTTGATATAGCGGATTAACATATCGCCTTCGGCGGTCGTGAGATGATGTCCGTGATGGTTCTTGATGAGCCCGTCGGCCAGTTCGATGATATTGCATCGCAATGCCAGATCGTCGCTGTCCATCTCGTATCCGATGGATGCGGCTTCCAGAGGGCCGCGCCCTTCGTAGACCTGATGGAGGTCATAGCCGAGGATGGCGGTGTTTGCAACCTCCGAACCTGGATGAAATCCGTCGGGGATAGTCATCAAACGGCCACACCGTCCCATGCGGCAGAGCATGTCCATGTAGGGCTTTTCGGCATACTGAAGCAGGGTCTTTCCGCCCAATCTGGCAACGGCATGGTCTGCCATACCGTCACCTAATACAATAAGGTGCTTCATGTGCTTAAATGTTGGCAATGGACATGATGTTGGCAAACACACCTGCTGCGGTCACGGACGCTCCGGCTCCATAGCCTTGGATCATCATGGGGTATTCCTTGTAGCGTTCGGTGGTAAGCAGAACGATATTGTTTGATCCTTCCAGATTGTAGAAAGGATGGTTGGAGGGAATTTCTTTCAGTCCGACGGACGTCTTCCCGTGATCCATGACGGCTACGAAGCGCCATCGCTTGCCGTTCTCAATCAACTGCTTCCGTCGCTTCTCAAACGTCTCGTCGAGCAGCGGGAGCTTGGTCCAGAACTCATCTAAGGATCCTTTGAAGTATTCTTCCGGGACAAAGAGATTTTTCTCCACGTCCTCCTGTTCGACGCGATAGCCGGCCTCGCGGGTGAGGATCACCAGTTTCCGGATGACGTCCCGGCCGCTCAGGTCGATACGCGGGTCTGGTTCGCTGTAGCCTTCTTCCTTGGCCCGGCGCACCGTCTCGGAGAACGGTACGTCCGCACTGATCTCGTTGAAGATGAAGTTCAGCGTTCCGCTCAGCACCGCCTCGATCTTCAGGATCCGGTCTCCGGAGTTGCGCAGGTCATTGATCGTGCCGATGATAGGCAGTCCGGCGCCGACGTTGGTCTCAAATCTGAACTTGACGCCACGTGCCAATGCCGTCTGCTTGAGCCGGATATAGTTTTCATATTTGGAAGATGCCGCTATCTTGTTGGCCGCGATCACGCTGATGTTATGCTCGATAAACGTCTGATAGAGTTCGGAGATCTCATTGCTGGCCGTACAGTCGACAAAGACGGAATTGAAGATGTTCATGCCGAGGATGTGGTCTCTGAGTTTCTCCGGATTGCTGCTTTCCGACTCTTTCAGCATCTGCCGGAAGTTCTGCAGGTCGAGTCCGTCGCGGTTGAAGATTGCATTTTTCGAGCTGGCAATGCCAACCACGTTCAGTTTGAGGCGCGAGTTCTCCTTCAATTCCTCGTATTGGGAACGTATCTGTTCGATCAGTTTGCCGCCGACAGTGCCCACCCCGCAGATGAAAAGGTTTAAAACCTTGTATTCGGAGAGAAAGAATGAGTCGTGGATAACATTCAGTGACTTCCGCAGAAACTGCGAGTCGACGACGAAGGAGATATTGGTCTCCGAGGCGCCTTGTGCACACGCGATGACGCTGATGCCGCTCCGTCCGAGCGTACCGAACAGTTTGCCGGCGATGCCTGGCGTGTGTTTCATGTTCTCACCGACGATGGCGATGGTCGCCAGATTGCTTTCGGCGTGCATGGGGAACATCTTGCCGTCTTCGATCTCACGTGCGAACTCATCGTCCAGCACCTTTACGGCCTTGGCGGCATCCACGTCGCGTACACCGATAGATGTCGAGTTTTCTGACGAGGCCTGCGAAACCATGAACACGCTGACGCCCTTTTCGGCCAGTGCAGTGAAGATCCGGCGGTTGACGCCGATCACGCCGACCATGGAGAGTCCTGACACGGTGATGAGCGTTGTGCCGCTTATGCTCGAAATACCTTTGATCGGCTTGTTGTCGTCGGTGATTTTGTCCTTGATGATCGTGCCGGCTCCCTCGGGATTGAATGTGTTCTTGACCTTGATCGGAATGTGTTTCTCGCAGACGGGATAGATGGTCGGGGGATAGATCACTTTGGCTCCGAAGTTGCAGAGCTCCATGGCCTCGATGTAACTGAGCTCATTGATCGTGTACGCAGTGTGTATCACCTTCGGGTCCGCAGTCATGAAGCCGTCCACGTCCGTCCATATTTCAAGCACCTCGGCATCCAAGGCAGCGGCGATGATGGCTGCGGTATAGTCCGATCCGCCACGCCCCAGGTTGGTCACCTCATCGGTGTCCTTGTCGCGGCTGATGAATCCGGGAACGAGCGAGATGCGCGGCAGATCCGCGAAAGCCTCCTTCACGAGGCGGGTAGTCAGCTCTGTGTCGAGCGTATGCTTGCCGTTTTTACGTTCGGTCTTGATGAATTCGCGGGCATCAAACCATTTTGATCCGCGGATGAGCGTGGCCACGATGTTGGAGCTGAACCGCTCTCCGTAGCTGACGATGGCGTCCTGCGTCTTCTCGCTGAGATCATGGATGAGGAACACGCCATAGTAAATGGACCGCAGTTGGTCGAACAATGCGTCCACGTTGTTGAATAAGTCTTCTCTGCTTTTTGGATCCGTGATGATCGTATCGATCATCTTGTGGTGCCTGCTGATCATGCTGTCAAATTCGTCCTTCCATCGGGTGTCACCCTCAAGGGCTAACTTTGAGGTGGCAATCAGCTTGTCGGTGATGCCGCCCAATGCACTTACAACTACGACGATCGGCTGGCGTTTAGCCTCGTTCTCAACGATACGCTTCAGGCTCAGAATGCTCTTCACGGAACCTACAGATGTTCCGCCAAACTTTAAAACTTTCATTGGTCTATTCTTAATGTAATATCAAGCCACCCCTGAAACAAACAGGGTTGTGGCAAAACTTGGTGACAAAAATACAAAGAATTATCGCACTGGCCAATGCTTTTATTCATTTTTTTGCTAAATTTGCATCAAACTAAAACATCTGCTGATGAAAAAACTGTTTATTCTCTTGTCATTGACGCTGTCCATACATGCCTTCGGGCAGCCCGGGCAGCAGAAGCGGGCTCTGTATGAATTCGACTATGACATCCCCGTATATTATGATTCGATCCATGCCATGCTGACTTATCCGCTCGCATGGCGCAACTGCAGGCAGACGCTCTCGTTCGACCAGTGGCGGGAGAAGGCCCGCCAGCGGGTGCTGGAGCTGATGGGGCCGCAGCCGCCGCGTACGACTGACTGGAACATGAGGGTGCTGGCCGAAGAGCAACGCGACGGCTATCGGGCTCGGAAGATCGAGTTCAGCCTGAGCCGCTGGTATCGGGTGCGGGCACTGCTCCTCATTCCCGACGGGGGTGGAAAGCATCCGGCGGTCAACCTGCTGCATGATCATGGTGCCCATTTATATATAGGTAAGGAGAAGATGATACGCCCGTTGGATGAGGACACGGCCGTTGTCAACGATGCGGACCGATGGTGCAGGATGCTCTATGAGAACCAATACTTAGGCGATTATCTGGCCCGTCACGGCTACGTAGTCTTCTCCGCCGACGCGCCCTTGTGGGGTGACCGGGGGCGGAAAGAAGGCGTAGACCGGGCCAAGTATGACATCATCGCCGGCAACATGATGGAGCTCGGACGCAATCTCTGTGCCCAGATGCACTACGATGACATCGCGGGCACCGACTTTCTGGCCTCTCTGCCATGCGTGGATGCTGACCGTATCGGTGCGGCGGGCTGCTCGATGGGGGCCTACCGCACCTGGATGCTGGCCGCACTGACGGACAAAGTGAAGGTGGGATGTGCCGACTGCTGGATGGTCACCACGGAGGCACAGCTCACGAAGCGATATGGAAGGGCGGAGAACGGAGGCTTCGCCAACTGCATCCCGGGTCTCCGCAACTACTTGGACTATCCGGACATCGCGTCGATAGCCTGTCCGAAGCCCATGCTCTTCATCAACGGGACGCGGGATCAACTCTTTCCCGTGCCCGGCGTCAAGAAGGCCTTCGAGATCATGCAGCATGTCTGGCAAGATCAAGGGAAGGCAGATCAGCTCGAGACTTATATCTGGGACCAGCCCCATGAGTGTAATCTGAAGGATCAGAAAGCCATCCTCGACTTTCTGGACCGATATTTGAAAGACAAGCGATGATACAGGAATACCAACTCAGACTGCTGCCACAGCAGGCCTGTTCGGAACAGGCAGTCAGTGAATACATAGCCCGGGAGAAAGGCTTTGACGCCAGGACGATCAACAAGGTGCGTATACTCAAACGCTCGATCGACGCCCGGCAGCGGACGATCTATGTCAACCTGAAGGTGCGTGTCTATATCAACGAGCTCCCGCAGGATGAGGAATATGTGCCGACCGTCTATCCCTATGTCGGTGACAAGCCACAGGTCATCGTCGTGGGTGCAGGCCCTGGCGGTCTCTTCGCATCGCTCCGGCTGATCGAATCGGGCTTCCGCCCGATCGTGATCGAACGGGGTAAGAACGTCAGGGAGCGCAAGAAGGACTTGGCCATGATCACGAAGACGCAGCGGGTGGATGCCGAGAGCAACTACTGTTTCGGCGAAGGCGGTGCCGGTGCCTATTCTGACGGGAAGCTCTATACCCGTTCCAAGAAGCGCGGCTCGGTGGACAAGATCCTCAACGTCTTCTGTCAACATGGTGCATCGACAGCTATTTTGGCCGATGCACACCCGCACATCGGCACCGACTGCTTGCCGATGGTCATTGAGAACATGCGCAACACCATCCTGAAATCAGGCGGTGAGGTACACTTCCAGACCAAGATGCAGGCATTTCTGATCGAAGGTGACCGCGTCGTGGGCATCGAGACCGTTTCGACCGCTGATGACATGGCAGGCAGGCAGCGCCATTTCCGCGGTCCCGTCATCCTCGCCACGGGCCACAGTGCACGTGATGTCTATCGCTATTTAGCCGCTTCCCGCATCGAGATTGAGCCGAAAGGGATTGCCGTCGGTGTCCGACTGGAACATCCGTCGGCCTTGATCGACCAGATCCAATACCACAACAAGAACGGGCGGGGGCGCTATCTCCCGGCCGCCGAATATTCCTTCGTCACCCAGTCGGAGGGTCGTGGCGTCTACAGTTTCTGCATGTGTCCCGGCGGTTTTGTGATCCCGGCGGCCACCGGTCCCCAACAGATCGTGGTCAATGGCATGAGCCCTTCCAACAGAGGAACAAAATGGAGCAACAGCGGAATGGTGGTCGAGATCCGGCCGGAAGATGTCAAGGGCATGATGCCAAGTGAGGCACATGGGGGCGGGGAGGTGCCGGCCGGCGCCGGAGCCCTGTCGGACGGGTCGGTCGGAGCTGCTGGCGGCGATGTCGGCAATGACGGTCTGCTGGACGTGATGCGCTTCCAACAATGGTTGGAAAGGCTCTGCTGGCAGCAGGGAAATATGCGACAGACGGCTCCCGCGCAACGTATGGCCGACTTCGTCAATGGCCGCTTGTCCTACGATCTGCCGCGTTCGAGCTATGCGCCTGGTCTCGTTTCAAGTCCCTTACATTTCTGGATGCCGTCCTTCATCAGTCATCGGCTGCAGGAAGGTTTCAAGACTTTCGGGCGCAGTGCGCACGGATTCTTGACCAATGAGGCTGTGCTGATTGCCGTCGAGACGCGCACCAGTAGTCCGGTGCGGATCGTCCGCAATGTCGAAACCTTGGAGCACGTGCGTCTTCATGGTCTTTTCCCATGCGGAGAAGGAGCCGGATATGCAGGTGGAATCGTGTCGGCAGGCATCGATGGAGAACGGTGCGCGGAGATGTGTGCAGCCTACCTAAATAGCCATTGATATCATATGCTTTCCGCAGAGCTATGCTTTCGGCCGCCAAGAGCTATGCTTTCGACCGCCAAGAGCTATGCTTTCGACCGCCCAAAGCTATCGTTTGCTAACCATTTGATTATCAATTGGAAAGAATGCGTGATATTTGAGGGCTTATGAGAGTGGCCATTCGGGATGCCGAATGCATTTTGTAAGGATGTCGGGACGGGCATTGTGTCCCGTCCGTAAGAATCTCCCCGACTCCTTCCGATGGAAGAGGAGCAGACCCTGAAAGTGCATTCCCGCGGTTGCGGACGGACACTGAGACCCGCCCGTAAGCGACGAATGGAGGGAGAAGGAGAATGGGGCAGAACTACCGGAGCAGGCGCCGGTGGGCTTCTTCGAATGATTTCGGATATTTTCCGAGGAAGCAGAGGTTTACCAAGCAGTTGGCCAATAGCTCCACATCTGAGAGATCCACGCCTTTCTCGCGCGACACATCCTTGCCGAGGCATACTTCCCACGTTGTGTCGAAGCACGAATCTTCAGCTCCCATATACGATTCGCTTCCCTTCTCATTGTGCATGATCTTATAGCGGATGGTTTTCTTCGACGCTACCGGCTTCAGCGTGAGCAGCGTGTCATAGGCCTCTTTGAGGGGTTCGCGGTATTTGGTCGTACCGGGAAACATGTCGTTGATGACGGGCATGAGTTCATCAAATTCATACGCCTGAATCAGTTGGTATAGTTTCATTTTTATCCTATTAAATGAGTAATCTGTTGATGGGTGGCCCAGGGGAGCAGCGTTTCCAAGTGTCGGAACAGGCGTCTGTAGGATTCGGATGGCTCCCGTTCAAGGCCGGTGAATGGCGTTTCGCCGAAGAAAGCCTCCGGTGTGCAATATCTGCTGACGCCCCATCCATAACGCTTTCCCTGCTTGTCGTAATTGTATTCAAAGTCTGCAGTCACCACGTAAGCGCCCATCTGTAGACGCGTGATGGCCCGTTCGAATGATTCCTTCCTGTCTTTCGGCTGCTTCGGACGCACCATGCCGGAAGGCTCCACCTGGCGCGCAATCGGATTGCGGACGCTCGGTGTCCGTGACTTCGTATAGCCACAGAGGCGTTTCAAGTCCTTGGAGAGCAGCGTTTGATGTTCTTTCAGCAGGTCGAGCATCGTCTGTTCCTCGTTGGACAGTCGGTAAACGCTGCGGCGATAGATGACGAAATCGGGAAACCAATCCATGCTGATGAATCCAGCCTTGCCGTTGAAGAACTTGCCGTAGGCAAATCCGCCTTCGATGATCACGGGTCCTTTCCACTCCCACACGCCGTCGCCCTCATCGGGAAACCAATAGTCGGGCGCTACGAACTCACTGACAGAGAATCCCGGGATGTCATTCATGAAGAATGGCAGGAAGCCCATTTCGTGGATCAGATGCTCCAACGCTTCCGGGCTTTGGATGGATTGGCAGGCGGTGTTCATAAGCTGCGGTGGGTGGATCAGAGTATGGCCATCGCGATGGCGGCACAGGCTTCGGCATCCGCGAGGGCATGGTGATGTTGCGTCAGATTGTAACCACAGCGCGCGGCCACCGTCTGCAGCTGGTAGTTGGGGAGCTCGCCCTTGGGAAACCGTCGGCGTGCGCCGATCAGGGTGCAATAGAACGGATAGTCAGGATACGCCATCCCGTAGGCCTGAAATACCGCCTTGAGGCAGTTTTCGTCGAAAGCTTTATTGTGCGCAACTAAGGGGAGGTAGCGGATTTTGGGCGCAATGTCGGCCCAGACTTCGGGAAATGTGGGTGCGTCAGCCGTGTCCGGATAAGTCAGTCCGTGAATGGCGGTGGTCCAAGGTGTATAGAAATTCGGTATCGGACGAATGAGGTGATAGTAAGAATCGGTTATTTCGCCGTTTTCTACTATCACCACACCAACGCTGCAAACGCTTGTCCGACATCCGTTTGCCGTTTCAAAATCTATAGCTGCGAAGTCCTTCACTCCGCCGTAATCTTTATCTGGGTCAAAATTTTGCCATCTTTATGGCATCCACAGCGCATTCATCGCCTTTGTTGCCCAATCGTCCGCCACTGCGATCCTTGGCCTGCTGGAGCGTGTCAGTGGTCAGAAGACCGTAGATGACCGGTATGTTCTGGGTGGCATTCAGATGGGCAATGCCGTAGGTTACACCCTGACAGATATAGTCGAAGTGCGGTGTCTCGCCCCGGATCACGGCTCCTAAGATGATGAGGGCATCAAAACCGTCATTCTTGGTCATTTGCTGGGCACCGTAAACCAGCTCGAAACTTCCCGGCACGGTTTTCACGTGGATGTTCTCTGGCAGGGTTCCGTGTTTCTGTAAAGTCGTGACAGCTCCGTCCAGCAGTGCGCTTGTGATCTCCTGATTCCATTCTGATACGACGATGCCGAAGCACATGTTGCTTGCATCGGGCACCTGTGTGGAGTCATAATCAGACAAATGATGTAATGCCGTAGCCATTATTTCAGAGAAGCGCGTTCGATATATTTGTCAATCTCCTGACTCTGGACGATCGAGGAGTTGACATATTTTTTCTTGATGTTCTGATAGAGTTCCAAAGCCTCAGCAGTCTTGTTCTGTGACTCGAGCAACTCTGCAGCCTGCAAAAGAAACACGGGAGAGAGGCTGTTGTTGACGCCGTCCTTGCCTGCTCCGTCAGCTTTGTCTGCAGCTTTCTTCAGGTTGCTGATGGCTTTGTCGATCTGACCGACATGCGCATAGGCATTGCCCAAGGCTGCGATAGCTGCGGGGCTGACCATCGAATCATCTGATGGAGAGTACTTGTCGAGATAGGTTACGGCATCCTGCCACTTGCCGAGGTTGGCATAGCAGAGACCTGCGTAGAGGTTGGCCAAGTTGGCGGCGTCTGTGCCACTGTAGTCGGAGGCAATCTTCAGGAATCCCTGATAGTTGGCTCCGTCACCGTTCAATGCCTTGTCGTACATCTCGTTCTCAAAATAGTTTGATCCTAAGCCAAGGGCTGTGGATGCTTTCTCTTCACGCGGACCTGCTATAAGTGACTTGTAACTGAAGAATCCCGCGATCAAGATGATAACTGCTGCGACTGCAATGATGACCGGCTTCTTGTACTGTACCAAGAATGCCTCGGATGTTGAAAAGACATCATTGGCTTCTGTTTTTTCTTTTTTGTTTGCCATTATTTTTGTTGTTTTTTATTTATTCTTCGGATTTGTAAGTTCTATGAAAAGCGTTTGATATTGCATGGATTAACGCGCAGCAAAATTACAGAATTAATCCCACATATTGAAATTTATTTCCTACTTTTTTCGTTTTTCACTGATAAAATCCCTAACTTTGCATGGGTTTGAAAGTGAAATACTGATGGAACTCAAGAAAATCTCAATTCTCAATTATAAGAACATTCGCGAAGCTACTTTGACATTCTCTCCGAAGATGAACTGCTTCATCGGTCATAACGGGGAGGGGAAGACGAATCTTCTGGATGCAGTCTATTATCTGTCGTTCTGCCGCAGTGCTTTCAACCCCATAGATTCGCAGGTGATCATGCACGATCAGGACTTCTTCATGCTCGAAGGGATCTACGGGCAGGAAGATGGAGACGAGTCTACGGTCTACTGCGGTATGAAACGCGGTACGAAAAAGCACTTTAAGCTCAATCAAAAAGAATACCGTCGGCTCTCTCAACATATCGGTCTGATCCCGCTCATCTTTGTGTCGCCGGCCGATCATTCGCTCATCGAGGGCGGCAGTGAGGAGCGCAGACATCTGATGGATGTCGTCATCTCGCAGTATGACCATACGTATATCGACGCGTTGAACCGTTACAACAAAGCACTCCAGCAGCGTAACGCGCTCCTGAAGATGGAAGCCGAGCCGGACATGGCGCTGATGGAGATCTGGGAGCAGGAAATGGCGGAGCAGGGAGAAAAACTGTTCCGGAAGAGAGAGCTGTTTATCAGTGAGCTGATTCCGATCTTCCAAGAGATCTATCAAGCGATCTCAGAGCGGAAAGAAAGCGTTTCACTGGCCTATGTCTCGCATTGTCAGCGAGGCCCGTTGCTGGAAGTTATCCAACGCGACAGAGCCAAGGACCGGATCATGGGCTATTCTCTGCACGGCGTGCATCGCGATGATCTCGAGATGACATTGAACGGCTATCACCTCAAGAAGGAAGGCAGCCAGGGACAGAACAAAACTTTCGTGCTCGCCTTGAAGCTCGCCCAGTTTGACTTTCTCAAGCGGACGAATCCCCAGACAGCCCCTCTGCTCTTGCTGGATGATATCTTTGACAAGCTCGATACAGGCCGGGTGGAGCAGATCATTCATCTTGTGGCGGGTAAAGACTTCGGTCAGATCTTCATCACTGACACCAACCGGGACCACTTGGACAGGATCCTGCAGAACGCGGATCTGGACTATAAGTTGTTTACGGTTGAAAAAGGCATGGTCGAGGAAAGAAAGGAGGAGCATGTTTAAGCGTGAAGTCCAGACTTTGGACGACGTCATCAAGCGCCTTTTAAGGCAGGAAGGATTGGAGACGCCGTTGCTTCAGAAGCGCATTGTGGACGCTTGGGAGCGCGTGGCAGGAGACATCGTGGCACGCTATACGGTCGAAAAGTTCATTAAGAATCAGACACTTTTCGTCAAGATTACGAATCCCGCGCTGCGACAGAATCTTTCCATGATGCGTACACAGCTAGTCAAAAGACTGAACGAAGCTGTAGGCTGCCTCGTCATTACGGATGTGCGGATCTATTGACTCACAACACTTCGTCGACCCGGACATCATATTCGTCAACGGGAACAGCATCTACTTTCTGGAACGCAAAGCAGATCCCCAACTTGTAGGCTTGCGGTATCTTGACGAGAAAGCGGTCATAATAGCCTTTCCCGCGGCCTAATCGGTTGCCCGAAGGATCGAAGCCCATGCCGGGAATGACAGCTACGTCGATGTCACAGAGCCGTTCGAAAGGCTTTCCTGATGGTTCGAGGATTCCGAAAGCACCCACTTGGAGAGAGTCGGGGCCATCATAGACCCGCACTTCCATCTCACCTTCACCGATCACTTTGGGCAAGAGGATAGTCTTGCCCTGCCGCCTGAAATGTTCGATGGCCTCCTGTGTGTCCACCTCGTCGGCGAGTGCGTGGTAAAGAAGGATCGTCCGGGCTGCGTTCAGACGTGGGTGAACCAGCAGGCGTTGCATGATCTCGGCCGAGAAAGCCTGTAGCTCTTCCCGGGAAAACTGCCTTTTGAGGCTTCGAATTTCCTTCCTCAGTTCCTGTTTAAGCATGATTTGAAGCAATGAGCGTATGTATACTTGGGGTATGGATGGCCGAAGTCCAGCCGTAGGCGACCTTCTCTCGCTGCCTGGCAGGCGACTTCTCCTCGGGGCTCTTGGGGAATGCGGCATGCTTCTTGAACACATCCAAGGCTTTGCCGATGGCCGGGTCGTCCATGTTTATGTATTCTGTCCATGCCTGCTCATCAAGCATGTTGTAGATGATGCGGCTGTTGATGAACCGTTCGAGCAGCTGGTGTGACTTCTGAATCATCAGGTTGCGGCGCTGGAGCCCGTGCTTGTCGGCATAAACGGCAAACTGCTCCACGGTGTTCTGCTTGACGAGATAGTCGCTCAGTTCCATCATTTCCTTGAAATTGTTCAGCTTCAGTCGGTTGTCATCCGTATAGGTGAAGGCGAACTGCAGGATCAATCCGCTCATGCTGGCCTGCTTATAATAAGAGGTGATATTCGTCGTGTCTTCCGGAATGAAGATGTCGGGCGTGATGCCACCACCACCATATACGACCCTTCCAAGTCCCGTGTGATAAGCCGGTCCGGAGTGTTTGATGCTGTCCTGAGAGAAGAATTCGCCATGCTGATATCTCGAGTAGAGATCCTGTTCATAGTCTTTTCCATCCCCCATGACATACGGCTTCTGGATGCACCGGCCTGATGGGGTGTAGTAACGGGCTATGGTCAGGCGGATCATACTTCCGTCCGGGAACTGAAGTTGCTTCTGAACGAGACCTTTACCGAACGACCGACGGCCAATGATCGTGGCCCTGTCGTTGTCCTGCATGGCACCGGCGAAGATCTCGGCCGCGGATGCCGAGCCCTCATTGATAAGCACGACGAGCGGAATGTTCTGATAACTGCCGTGCCCGTCAGAGCGGTAATCCTGGCGCGGTGACTTTCTGCCTTGCGTATAAACGATCAGCTTGTTCTTCGGAAGGAATTCGTTTGCCATCTGGACAGCTTTCTCCAAGTAGCCGCCGGAGTTGTCTCTCAGGTCAATAACCAAGTTGGTAAACCGTTCCTGAGACAGCTTAGTCAAGGCGATCAGCAGTTCTGCGTAGGTTGTTTCACCGAAGTTCTTGATACGGATGTAGCCGGTCTTGTCGTCCAGCATGTAAGTGGCGGTGATGCTTTTTTGTGGGATTTCACCGCGCGTGATCATGAATTCTTTGATCTTCTTCTGCCCGTAGCGAAGCACACCGAGCTTGACTTTCGTATCCTTAGGTCCCTTCAGGCGGTGCTGGGCTTCCTCATTGGTGACAATTTTGCCAACAAACGGTTTCCCGTCAACAGCTACAATCTTGTCTCCGGCGAGAATTCCCGCTCTGTCGGCCGGACCGTTTTTGATGACGTTCTGCACGTGGATGGTATCCTGTCTGATCGTAAACTCGATCCCGACCCCGGAGAATGAGCCGCGCAGGTCATCGTTGGCGGCCTGTACATCCTTCGCACTGATATAGACGGAGTGTG
Source organism: uncultured Prevotella sp. (assembly GCA_900317545.1). Taxonomy (GTDB): domain Bacteria; phylum Bacteroidota; class Bacteroidia; order Bacteroidales; family Bacteroidaceae; genus Prevotella. Next base: position 37,140 of record ONHE01000032.1, read on the forward strand.
GGTCTAATTCGGCCAGAATTTGCGGTATGGCCTTGTCCACCAATGAGTCGATGTTCACTTCGTCGACATATTGATCATCGATGATGTGCAGGAGGTTGTTCAGCCGGTTGCTTCCGCTGTTGATGATGTTCAGTCGATTGCCGGAGAAATGGTTGGTATAAAAAGTCCCGATCACAATTCCGATGACGACGCAAAGCGCCAGCCATATTGGCATGAAACGATTAGACTTGCTTGGATTCATAGCTATTAAAATGTACTTAAATGTTCTTTGATGCTTGCGCTTCTTCCGGGTCTAAGAATATTACTTCGATTCCAGCTCTGCGCAAGAGATTGATTCCATCCTCAAGACGATATTTCTCGCCATAGACAACGCGTTTGATGCCTGCCTGGATGATCAGTTTTGCGCATTCGATGCAGGGTGAAGCCGTGACGTAGAGCGTAGAGCCGTCGCTGTTGTTTGAGCTTCTTGCCAATTTCGTAATGGCGTTGGCTTCGGCATGGAGCACATACGGCTTGGTGAGTTGGTGCTCATCTTCGCACACGTTTTCAAATCCACTCGGTGTGCCGTTGTATCCATCGCTGATGATCATTTTGTCCTTAACGACCAATGCACCGACCTTTCGGCGGCGACAGTAACTGTTTTCGGCCCAGATGCGGGCCATCCGCAGGTAGCGGAGATCTAAATGATGCTGCTTTTGACTGAGCAATTCCCCATCGGCAGGCATCTGCTGCGCCGGATTGTTCTGTGCTTGATCGGTTGGCATGAAGGATGATATTGGTGATTCTGATGATTAGTTTGGCTGCTGTAGGGCTTTGTTTTCCGCTTCCTTGTGCAGGCTTGATTCAGAATGAATGTTGTTTCTTTCCAGTAGCGCTTCAATGGTCGGCTCCTGTCCGCGGAATCTTTTGTAGAGTACCATGGGATTCTCTGTGCCGCCCTTGGAAAGGATGTTGTCGCGGAAGCGTTGTGCTGTGGTCTGATTGAAGATGCCTTCTTTCTTGAACATACCGAACGCGTCGGCATCCAAGACCTCAGCCCATTTATAGCTGTAATAGCCTGCTGCATAGCCCCCTGCCATGATATGGGAGAACTGGGTGGTCATGCAGGTGTCGGGTAATTGCTCGGTCAGGATGGCTTTCTTCCATGCTTTCTTCTCGAAGGGGATTATTTCGTCTGTGAATTCATGGTCCTGCGTGTAGTACGCCATATCCAAGAGACCGAACGAAACCTGTCTTAAGCATTGCATCGCAACACAGAAGTTGCGGCTCTGTACGATACGGTCGATCAGTTCATCCGGGATGGGTTCGCCTGTCTGATAATGGAAAGCGAATGTGCGGAGGAATTCTTTTTCCGTGGCATAGTTTTCCATAAACTGCGATGGAAGCTCCACGAAGTCCCACCATACATTGGTTCCCGACAAGCTTTCAAACCGTGTATTGGCGAACATGCCATGCAATGAATGGCCGAACTCATGCAAGAAGGTCTCCACTTCGCCCAATGTGAGCAGTGCAGGTTTGTCTTCCGTAGGTTTCGTTAGGTTCATCACAAGGCTCACGTGCGGCCTTACGTTGTTTCCTTTATGGTCAATCCTCTGTCCCTGAAACTCCGTCATCCAGGCCCCGCCTTGTTTTCCCTTACGCGGATGGAAGTCTGCATAGAGCACTGCGAGGTAGCTTCCGTCCTTGTCAAAGACCTCATAGGCTTTCACGTCCGGATGATAGACCGGAATCTGATTATTCTCCTTGAAAGTGATCCCGTATAGTCTCGTCGCAAGTCCAAATACACCTTTGATCACATTATCAAGTTTGAAGTAGGGGCGGAGCATTTCTGCGTCGAGATTGAACTTCTCGATCTGAAGCTTGTGAGAATAGTATCCTTGATCCCACGGCATCATTTTGAAGTCGTCACCCTCTATCTTCCGGGCAAGGGCTTCAACCTCTTGCATCTCTCGGATGGCCGTAGGCTTGTAGGCATCGATAAGATCATCGAGGAGCTTATACACGTTCTCGATGCTTCCGGCCATTCTCCGTTTGAGCACATAGTCTGCATAAGTGCGGAATCCAAGCAACTGCGCGATCTCCCGACGTAAATTGACGAGCCGCTTGCAGATTGCTAAGTTGTTCTCGGCGTTATCATGTGTCCCTTCCGTATTGCGTGCCATGTAGAGCTGACGACGCAAATCGCGCTTCGAGGCGTATGTCATGAATGGCAGATAGCTTGGCCCGTCAAGCGTGAAGAGCCATCCGTCCATGTTCTCATCCTTAGCAGTCTGCGCTGCAGCATCGAGTGCTGTCTGTGGCAGACCTTCCAACTGAGACTCATCGGTGATATGTAATTTGAAAGCCTTGTTCTCTTTCAGCAGGTTCTGCGAGAATTGGAGGGAGAGCAGGCTGGCCTCTTCGGTTAGTTTGCGCAGTTTCTCCTTACCTTCCTCGTCAAGCAAGGCACCGCTTCTGACGAATCCATCGTAACTGTTTTCCAACAACATTTGCTCTTCCGGCGTGAGCGGTCGGTGATGATCGTAGACATATTTGATGCGTTCAAACAATTTCTTGTTTAGGCTTACATCATTGGCATGCTTGGTCAACAGGGGACTTATCTTCTGCGCGATGGCGTCGAGTTCGTCGTTCGTGTCGGCACTCAGCATGCACGAGAAGACATTCGACACGCGGTTGAGCAGGTCATAATAGTGTTCGCCTTTTGACGTGTCAACCCTTGCGATCGTATTTTCAAAAGTCGGTTCTGCCGGATCATTGACGATCTTGTCTATTTCCTCTTCATCGCGGCGGATACCTTCCATGAAGGCTTCTTCATAGAACGAAATGTCCATACGGTCGAAGGGAACCGTGTTGTGTGGTGTGTTGTAAGGTTGAAAAAAAAGGTTTATGTGTGTTGAATTCTCTTTGACTTTCTCATCCATACCGTCTCTGTTGTTAGTGTTTGCAAAAATAGCAAAAATATCATAGATGTTCTGCGAAGCAGAGAGAATTTTAACGTATATTACATCAAAAGCTTTTCCAATGCTGGAATATCGATGAGGCCGCGGCGTAAGTTGATCAGTCCTTTGTCTTGCAGGCTGTTCAGCGCAGCCGAGATATTGAGTCTTGAGTCGTTTAATTCATCTGCCAACCTGACCATTTTGATCTTGAAGTGTTTCTCTCCTGCAGGTCTTAGGGAATGGGATTCAAAAAATCGGATGATCCGATGCTCCAAATGTTGCGGCTTGCTCTGCCATGCACGGTGCGTACATTTCTGCAGTTGTGTTGAGATATAATTGAGTAGGTTGAGACGGAAGATAAGAAACTCGTCGCTGAGGTTCATCACTTCTGCCTTGTCAAGTGTGATAAAGCTGCACGGCACGGCCGTACGGTAGGAGTGGGAGAATCTTTGGGTGAGGCCGAAGATACGCTCTGGTTCAATCAGATACGGTCCGGGAAGATGCTCCATGACGGCATAGGTTCCGTCATCCGACAGGGCGGTCGAGATAATGTGCCCGTCGAGCAGAAACCAGAGCTGGTCTACGGTCTCTCCGGAAGTTATGAACGGTCGTCCCGGAAGAAACTTATGAAATCCGAACTTCGTATGTTCGATGACCTGAGCCATGTCTCTACTGCTCATGCCTTGGAAGAGCACGAGCTTGAGCAGCATGTCAAATGAGTTTAAGGCTTCCATATATATGCGTGAGACAAGGATGGTCAACTGTCGGCAAAAGGGACTTTCAGACTGTCCGTTTACCGCTGTCGTCTATTCCAGAATCTTCCCCCTCATCGACTGGGAATACCATACGTTCGTCTGTCCTTTGGCATCCGAATAAATGAAATAGGCCATTAGCTCGGGATGGCGGTCCAGGATCTTACGTGCTCCGTCAAGTCCCAGGACCATAAAAGAGGTCGCATAGGCATCGGCGATGGCGCATTCCTTGGCCAAAACCGTAGCCGATAGAATGTTGTGTTGTACGGGATATCCCGTCCTGGGATCGATTGTGTGGGCATATTTTTTGCCACCTTTGTAATAAAAGTTACGATAGTTGCCGCTCGTCGCCATAGCTCTGTCGGTGATGTTGATGATCGTCTGTATGCCTTGATCTTGGTTGAGCGAGTCGTCAACGGGCTTTGTTACGCCTATTTTCCATGGCACCCGCTTGGCGCTGATACCACTTGTGACAACTTCTCCGCCAATCTCTATCATATAGTTCAGAATGCCTTTTCGACGCAGGAAACGTGCCACGACATCGCTTCCATAACCTTTTGCGATGGCCGAACAGTCGAGCATGATGTTGGGCTTGGCCTTTTTGATCCTGACGGTGTTGCCTTCCGTTGCCAACTTGACCTTCTGATAGCCTACGAATTGCATCAGACTGTCGATCTGAGATTTGTTCGGACTGATTTCCTTCTTGAATCCAAAGCCCCAGGCATTCACCAATGGTGCAACCGTGATATCAAAGGCGCCGCCCGTCTCTGCTGATATTTCCTCGGCCAACGTGAACACCTCCCTGAACATCCCGTCTTCTTTCAGGTCGGGCGACTCACCACGGTTGATCCTTGAGATGGTCGACTGTTTGTTGAACGTAGACAGTGAGGCATCTACCTTTTTCATTTCTGCTTCGATCTCACTCTTCAGGTTTTGGTCGCTCTGATAGGTGACATTGTAGACTGTGCCGAATATGAAGCCTGTGTCGTGCTGATAAGGTGTGGAACGCTGTTGGCGGATGATGTAGATCGTCCCGATAATAAGGAAAAGGAGAAACGGGATCTTCCACAATAGCTGTTTGTTCTTGTTGGATTCCATTTTGTTCAATCTGCTTTAGTCATATGATAGATACTGCCTTTCCGATCGCTATAGCTCGAAAGTCAGGTTGAATGTTCCGCCTAACTTACTCCCGTCGCCTTTGCCGAATCCGGGCACGTACCAAGCATTGCCAAAGTCACTTTCGCTATGCGCGATCCGTCTCCGATACCGTACCGTCCATCCCATCCGGAATGGTCCCAGGATCTTTGCGTCGATGCCGACAACGAGTTCTCCCCAGTGATAAGTGCATTTGGCACCCTCGATCCCGAAGTCTGTGTGCTCCCGCCATACCGGGTCTTCGATGCCCATACTTGTCACATCATACTTGAACGTTGTGAATGCGTAACGGAATCCGGCATAGATCCGATAGTCATCATGCTTGTTCTTCATCATGTTGAAGTCAAGTCCGATTCTCCCGTAAGGCGCGCTTGTCTTGTACGTAAGCCGTGTGGCGTCATCCGCCGCATCCGCTTTGCCGAATCCTAATTCCACGACCGGGAAGTACTTATCCTTGATATTTACCCGTAGGGAGGCCTCGTATTGACCGTAGTCACCGACCGCCTTCTGGATCAATCCCACCAAGTCGGCAGAAACTGATACGCCCCTCAGAAAAGGAATTGTATCCTTGCCGACGTCCAGTATCTTTGGTCTTTCCTGTGCTGATGACTGAATGGAAGCCATCAAGAGGAGACTAATAAACACGACTCTTGAAAAAAATGAGGAAATGAGCTTTGGTCGCATCATAGCTTACTTGGGGATTGTTGATGACTACGGAGTCGATGGCGTGATGGGTGGTCGTGACCTGTTGGATTGTGTGAAAGAACGTGGGGCTGCAGTCGATCGATTCAAAATGCGGTCTGTTGTCCTTGTGCACAGTGATCGTGTCTATGCTTTGGATGCCCGATGTGCGCCTTATCTGAAAATAGAATGTGTCTTGCGGGCGCTGGAAACTGATGGGCAGAAAGAGACTGTCTGTGTTGACCTGCTTGTTGATGACCACAGAGTCATTGCCGTCCTGTATGTCCGTCGAAATTGTCAGTGTGTCCGTGAGGGTCGTGACGTCACCTGCCAGCAAGTATTTGGTATGGACCATGTTGTTCATAGGACAGTCGATGGATGAGCAGGCAGCCAACAAGAGCGATATGCATGTGAAAAGCACAAGACGCTTAAGTGATCTTCGGTCCGTCCGTCTGAGCGTTGGGTGGTTCTTGTTCCTAATCATTTCAGCTTGTTATTACGATCTCTGAAAGAGGGTGGGTTTTGTCTCAGAATTGTTGTTCGTAGTCTTTTTTCCTGACGCGTATGGTCTCTGAGATCTGATAGTCATTGCGATAGGGGTTCTGTCTGCTCAGCAAGTCGCCGATGAAGCCTGCCAGAAAGAACTGGCTTCCTATCAGCATGGAGGTGAGGAAAATGTAGAACCAAGCCGAGTCTGTCACGAGATGGCCGTAGACGCCGTTGTTGAGTTCGACCAGCTTGTCGACTCCAAGCGCGATCAAAGCGATGAAACTGATCAGGAAAAGGATGCTCCCCAAAAAGCCGAAGACGTGCATGGGCTTCTTACCGAAATTGGTCAGGAACCAGAGGCTCAGCAAGTCGAGATAGCCGTTGAAAAATCTGTTGATTCCGAACTTCGACTTTCCGTATTTCCGGGCCTGATGATGGACGATCCGTTCGCCGATTTTGTCAAACCCGGCATTCTTTGCAAGGTAGGGGATGTATCGGTGCATCTCGCCGTAGACCTCGATGTTTTTGACCACGTTGTTGCTGTAAGCCTTCAGCCCGCAGTTGAAGTCGTGCAGGTTGTGGATGCCAGAGATGCGGCGTGCCGTAGCGTTGAAGAGTTTTGTGGGCAGAGTTTTTGACAGTGGGTCGTAGCGTTTCTGCTTGTAACCCGATACGAGATCATATCCTTCCTCTGTGATCATCTTGTAGAGGGCTGGTATTTCGTCGGGGGAATCCTGCAGGTCTGCATCCATGGTGATGACAACATTGCCGCGGGCTTCCTTGAATCCACAGTAGAGGGCGGGACTTTTTCCGTAGTTTCGTCTGAACTTGATGCCCCTTACTTGTTCGGCTTTCTCACTCAGTGATTCGATGATCTCCCACGAGTTGTCTGTGGATCCGTCGTTGATGAAGATGACTTCATAGCTGAACGCATTGGCCTTCATCACCCGTTCAATCCATGCATAAAGTTCCGGAAGCGACTCTGCTTCATTATAAAGAGGTATTACTACAGAAATATCCATATTGTCTATTGAGTATTGATCGTTCTACGTTGAAAGTTGCGTCCGTGTCCTGTTCTTCTCCCTCATGTGTCCGGTCATCTCGCCGTTCTGACCCTTTTCATGCCGATGGCGGCAATCGGGATGCTCAGGATCGAACCGAACATGAGATTCTGTATGAGAAAGAGGAATGCCAACTGAATGGGTTTCAGGTTTGTCATGATGTCGGTTGCCTGTGCAAACTGCTGGTCGGAGAACCCCTGCGTCTGGTATACGGCTCTCATCTGTTGTGCTGCTTCTGCAAAGAGCGTATTGATGGCTCCCTGGCCTATGTATCGGAAGTACAGGTATTGAACAACGGCAAAGAGAAGCGAAGCGTAAAAGAACGTGTACCATGAATAGGCCAGACCACGGCGAAAGGAGATCACTCCGTCAAGTGCATCGTCGCGGAAACGTCCGAGCCGCCAGCCGACGGCAAAGGGTGAAGCCAATGCAAGCAGATTCCCCCATGATGTCTCCGGACTCATCATCAGCGCAATGAAACTTGCAGTCCATACAAGAGCCAGGATGGCTCCGTCTTGTCGGGCGAAAGCCTTCAGCTGTATAAATGCTTCTGTCATTGTCATAGCAGTTACAAAAGTACGAATATTCTTGCACAGGGAGGAGCCTTTCGTCGTTTTTTTTCATTTTTTTATTATTCAAATAGCAAATGAAAGCCTCGCGGGCATGAATCCTGCGTTGCAGATAAGGAGATGAAGCGTGTCGGGCGGAAGGTCTGAATGACTTTGGTCATGGGGCTGTCTGCAAACTGCAGGCGACGCGTCCTGGTCTTGAACTTGAGCCTCTTGTCGGATTCGAACCAACGACCCCGAGATTACAAATCACGTGCTCTGGCCAACTGAGCTAAAGAGGCGGGGTGGGCAA
>ONHE01000014.1 GCA_900317545.1 uncultured Prevotella sp.
CCATGCAGACCTATGCCGGAGGCCGTCCGGATCTCGGCTCAGCCTCCGTCTCTGCCGCTCTCCTGTCCGTTCCTGACTTGCTCCGGGCGACATCGGATGAAGACCTTCGCACGTGCCGCCGTCATTTGCTTTTCGGCCCGGAATGATGCTGTTTTGTTGCTGTTTTTCATGTTTATTTTTTCCGGACCTGACACGCTCCTGGTCGGGAGCTGTCCTGTGGCCGGACAAGAGCTATCCTCCGTGCAGCCGAAAGGATAGCTCTCGGCCGCCGATATGTATCCTTTCGGCCGCCCAAAGCTATCCTCTGCGCCGACCGCCTGAAAATCCCCTGCAGACGGGCATTGCAGAGTTGCCGTAGAAGGATAAATCTGCGTAGAAGGCAATAAATCCAAACGCACGGCGTTAATGAATTGTGTTGAAACGTTTCATAATGCTCATCTTCGCGCTGGTGACCGTCTTCACGGGTGCCCGCGCGCAGTATGATGCCTCCTTCAGTCATTATTTCGACCTGGAGACGTCATTCAATCCTGCGGCTGCCGGCAAGCAGCCGAAGGCCAACATCACGGCGGCCTATGCGCTTGACCTGTCGGGATTTGAGCACAATCCGCGCACTATGTACATCTCGGGGGATGTGCCTTTCTACTTCATGCGCAGCTACCATGGCGTGGGCCTGCAGTTCATGAACGACCAGATCGGCCTCTTCACCCATCAGAAGATAGCCCTCCAGTATGCCTTCAGGCGCCGGCTGGCCGGCGGAGACGTCAGCGCCGGGCTTCAGGCGGGACTGCTCAGCGAGAACTTCGACGGCTCAAAACTCGACTTGGAAGACACCGGCGATCCCGCCTTTACGTCCGCCGCCGTCACCGGAAATGGGCTCGACCTCGGCTTCGGATTCTATTACGGACACCGGACGTGGTACGCAGGCATCTCCGGACAGCATCTCAACGCCCCCCTCATCAGGCTCGGAGAATCCAATGAACTGAAGATCGATCCTGCATATTATTTGACAGGCGGATACAATATAAGGCTCCGGAATCCGTTTGTTACAATAAGGACGTCGGCGCTCATGCGTGCTGTCGGCAACGTATATCGGGCTGACGTGACCGCCCGACTGGTCTATACAAACGAGAAGAAAATCATGTACGGTGGCGTGGCCTACAGCCCCACCAATTCCGTCACCTTCCTCCTCGGGGGCAGTTTTCACGGGATCGTGGTCGGATATAGCTACGAGCTCTATACCTCAGTCATCAATCCGGGACAGGGGAGCCACGAACTTTTCATCGGATTTCAGAAAGACATGAACCTCGTCAAACGAGGGAAGAACAAACATAAAAGTGTGAGAATACTTTAAGCGATATGAAAATGAGAAAATTGATCATAGCTTTGTGCGTCACGGCCGTAGCTGCCACGATGACCGGATGCTTCGGCGGCAAGTCGATGTCATCGTCGGGACGGGGCGGAGAAGTCGTCGGCGTGGGAGGCGGGAAGTTCTTCACCGAACCCACCCCCTACGGAATGACACGCATAGACCGTGGCTATCTGCACATGGGACTGACGGGCCAGGACTCCCTCTGGGGCAAGAAGACGCCCGAGAAGGACATCTCCGTCGACGGCTTCTGGATGGATGAGACCGAGGTCACCAATTCCAAGTACAAGCAATTCGTGCAGTGGGTGCGTGACAGTATTCTCCGTACGCGGCTCGCAGACCCGTCTTATGCCGGCGACGAAACCTACATGATCACCGAGGACAAGAACGGTAATCCCGTCACGCCCCACATCAACTGGAAGAAGCCTTTGCCGCGCAAGCCCAACGAGGATGAGCAAAGAGCCATCGAAAGCATGTATGTCACCAATCCCGTCACCGGCGAGAAACTGCTCGACTACCGTCAGATGAACTATCGGTACGAGATCTACGACTATACCACGGCGGCACTCCGCCGCAACCGCCTCAATCCCGAGGAGCGGAATCTGAATACAGACCTGACCGTCAACCCCGACGAGGTGGTCATGATCTCCAAGGATACGGCCTACGTGGACGACGAGGGCAACATCGTCAGCGAGACCATCAACCGCCCCCTCACCGGCCCCTGGGACTTCCTGAACACCTACATCGTCAACATCTACCCGGACACCACGTGCTGGGTCAACGACTTCAAGAACTCCGACAACGAGACCTATCTCCGCAACTATTTCAGCAACCCTGCCTACAACGACTATCCCGTCGTGGGCGTAACATGGGAACAAGCCAACGCCTTCTGTGCCTGGCGCACCGACTATCTGCTCAAGGGACTCGGGCCGGAGGCACGCTTCGTACAGCGCTACAGGCTCCCTACGGAGGCTGAATGGGAATACGCCGCCCGCGGCAAAGACGGCACGGAGTTCCCGTGGGAGCAAAAGGATGTCAAGACCGGAGACGGCTGCTTCTATGCCAACTTCAAGCCCGACCGCGGCAATTACACCAAGGACGGAAACCTCATCACAAGCAAGGTGGGCATCTATGCTGCCAATACCAACGGGCTGTATGACATGGCCGGCAACGTCGCAGAATGGACCAGCACCATCTATACCGAGGCCGGTGTGGACGCCATGAACGACCTCAATCCCGAGCTCGGCTATAAAGCGGCCCGAGAAGACCCCTATCGCCTCAAGAAGAAAAGCGTGCGCGGAGGATCATGGAAGGATCCCGAGTCCTACATTCGTAGTGCATGGCGCACCTGGGAATACCAGAACCAGCCCCGCTCCTACATCGGCTTCCGATGCGTGCGGAGCTTCGCAAACACCGCCAGTGGTAAACAGAAAAAGAAAAAGTGATCATGACTTCATACAGTAAATACAACATAGTCTATCGTCTGCAGAAGTGGATGGATAGCGTTCCGGGACAGACTTTCCTCAACTACGCATACAGCTGGGGAGCGTCCGTCGTCATTTTGGGAACCCTGTTCAAGCTGACTCACCTCCCCGGTGCCAACTTCATGCTCTTCCTCGGCATGGGTACGGAGGTCATTGTGTTCTTTATCTCCGCCTTCGACCGACCCTTCGACAAGACCGCCGACGGTCGTGACATCCCCCTGCATGTGACGGATGAGTATCTCGAAACGGGCAAAGTGGTATATCGGGAGCGGACAGACAGAGCGACCGGAGTTGTCGGTGGGGAAATCCGTCCGGTTGCCGTTGCGGCGCAAGAGACGCTTTCGCCTGCCGCCGCAGTCACCGCGCAGCCGCAGCAGAACTATGTTCCGCAGATGACGGAAGAAGAAGCTGCCGCGCTCAATGAAGCCCAGGGCAGCTACGTGACCGAGCTGAAGGAGCTCGTGGAGACGCTCAAGAAGGTCAACGAACAGAGCGCCCGCCTGACCCGCGACAGTGAGGAGATGGAGAATCTGAACCGCACACTGACCGGCATCAGCAAGGTCTATGAGATGCAGCTCAAGGGTGCGAGCCAGCAGATCGGCACCATTGACCAGATCAATGAGCAGAGCCGGAAGATGGCCCAGCAGATAGAGCAGCTCAATAAGATCTATACCCGCATGATCGAAGCGATGACCGTCAACATGCGGACGGCAGCTCCGGGGCAGGCTCCCGGAAGCGGAGGCGATAACATTTAAGACGAATCAATCCATCTGACCAATGGATCTTATCCACCGAATGAATGGCAATTAAAAAAAGACCGATATCTCCCCGCCAAAGGATGATCAACTTAATGTATGTCGTTCTGATGGCCATGCTCGCGCTCAACATCTCTACGGAGGTGCTGAACGGATTTTCCATCGTGGAAGAAAGCCTGAACCGGACGACGGCGAGCTCATCTTCGGAGAACGAACGGTTATACGGTGACTTCGCCGAACAGATGAAGTCCAATCCCCAGAAGGTGAAGGCGTGGTTTGAGAAGGCCACGGCCGTCAAGCAGATGAGTGACTCTCTGTACAACTTTGCACAGCATCTGAAGGAGGCGATCGTCCGTGAGGCGGACGGAAAAGATGGGACTGTCGGCGACATCAAGAACAAGGACAACCTCGAAGCGGCTGGTATCGTCATGCTGGCACCGGGAATCGGGAAGGGCAGACAGCTCTTTCAGGCGATCAACACCTATCGCGAGCAGATCCTGCAGATGGTGACCGACCCTCACCAACGCAAGGTCATCGAGCGCAACCTGACCACCGAACTGCCGGCAAATGCCCACTCCTTGGGCAAGAACTGGCAGGAATACATGTTCGAGAACATGCCTGTGGCAGCTGCAGTCACGCTGCTCTCGAAGCTGCAGAGCGATGTCCGGTATGCCGAAGGCGAGGTCCTTCATACGCTCGTCTCTAACATAGATCTGAAGGATATACGTGTCAACAAGCTCGATGCATTCGTCATTCCTGACAAGACAGTGCTCTATCCGGGCGAGCGTTTCAATGCCGACATCGTCATGGCTGCCGTGGACACGACGCTCAAACCGTCGGTCTATGTCAACGGCACGCGCGTGGCCGACGGTCGGGGACGCTATTCCTTCACGGCCGGAGGCGTGGGCGAACATCAGTTCAGCGGCTATATTCTCATGCGGAATGCCAATGGCGACGTGCTCAGACGCAACTTCCTGCAGAAGTACAGTGTCATTCCCGCACCGAGCGGAGCTACCGTGGCAGCCGACCTGATGAATGTGCTCTACGCCGGATTCCGCAATCCTGTGAGCATCAGTGTGCCCGGCGTGCCGGCCAATGCGTTGTCAGTCTCGATGACGGGCGGCACGCTCACGCCGACCGGAAACGGTCACTTTATCGCCGTGCCGACGGCCGTGGGACGGGATGTGACGGTGAATATCACCGCAAGAGACAAGGGACAGGTGCGCCGGATGCCGCCGTTCGTGTTCCATGTGCGCAAGTTACCCGACCCGACAGCCTACATCGCGGTAGGCACGGACAGGTTTAAGAACGGTCCGCTGTCAAAGAGCGCGCTGATCGGAGCTGCAGGCCTGCATGCCGCCATTGATGACGGGCTACTCGATATCCCGTTCCGCGTGCTGAGCTTCCAGACCGTCTTCTTTGATAACATGGGCAATGCCGTGCCGATTGTGTCGGCAGGCAGCGCTTTCTCAGAGGCGCAGAAGGAGCAGTTCCGCAGGCTTTCGCGCAACCGACGGTTCTACATCAACCAGGTCAAAGCCGTGGGCCCGGATGGGCTGACACGCACGTTAGTGGGCTCGATGGAGGTGATCGTGCGGTAGAAACTTCCACTCTGGCTCTTCCCCAAGGGAAGGAAAGAGGATCTGGAAACAGATGGCATATCAACAATAGTATATAGACGATAGATGAAAAAAATAGTTTTATTCATATTGCTCGCGGCCTGCATGGCCGTCCAGTCAGGCTTCGCGCAGTCGCCGAGGCGTGCGGCGGAGCAGCAGAAGACACAACGGTCGAACGCCGACAATCTCACTACGAGGGCTCAGATCTCTTTCCCCACGGAGGCAAAAATGCCCGAAGACGTGGTGTGGAGACGTGACATCTACCGCGAAATCGACCTGAACGAGGATGCGAACGCCGGCCTTTACTATCCCGTAGAGCCCGTGGGCTCGCAGATGAACCTGTTTACGTACATCTTTAAGCTGTTCATGCTCGGTCAGATCAATGTCTACGAATATCGCTTGGACGGTAATGAGTCCTTTGCGGACGATGCGCGCCTGCGTCCGTTGGCATTCTTGGACAACTACCATATCTTCTATGAGAAGACGGATCAGGGCACGCATATCGACAACAGCGACATCCCCTCGCGGGAGGTGACGGCCTATTACATCAAGGAAAGTACCTACTTTGACCAGGCCAGTTCCACGTTCCACACGAAGGTTCTGGCACTCTGCCCGATCATGAAACGACAGGACGACTTCGGCGACGGGGCCACCCCGTATCCGCTGTTCTGGGTCCGTTACGACGACTTGGCGCCTTTCTTGGCCAAGCAGACCATCATGACGAGCAATCTGAACAATGCCGCCACGATGAGCGTGGACGACTATTTCACGATGAACATGTATCGCGGCAAGATCTATAAGACAAGCAACATGCTGGGTAAGACGCTGGCCCAGTATTGCCCTAACGACTCTGCGATGGCGCGGGAGCAGCAGCGCATTGAGCGCGAACTGGCTGCCTTCGAGAAGCAGATGTGGGGCGACCCGGCTCGAAAGGATTCGCTCGACAGCATCAGCAAGCTCAGTCCGAAGGTCCAGAAAGCAGTCAAGCGTCGCAACCGGAGGGCTGCAGGCGCCACCGTAAAGGCCAAACGGCCGAGCAGCACGTCGACTTCGACCGGTTCATCGGCAAGGGTCACGGTGCGCAGACAACGTCACTGATCAGCTTTTTAAAACGATAAAGGTATGAGGAAAGTATTATCTACGTTGCTGTTGGCAGTGGGCTTGATGGCCATGACGCCTGCAGCAGCCCAGTTGAAGTTCGGTCTCAAGGGAGGCCTGAACGTCACCACAATGTCGCTCAAGAGCGAAGTGTTCGATGCATCCAACCGTGCCGGCTTCTTCATCGGCCCCACGATCAAGTTCTCCTTGCCGCTTGTGGGACTTGGTGTGGATATGGCCGCGCTCTACGATCAGCGTGAGTTTGAGGTGAAGACGACCGCGGAGACGGCTGCGATGACCACCGTCCTGAAGCAGAAGCAGATGGTCGTGCCGGTCAACTTGCGCTATAACATCGGCCTTGGAAGCGCTGCGGGGGTCTTTCTGTTTGCCGGACCGCAGTTCGGATTCAATCTTGGCGACAAGGATATCAAGGATGAGGTGGCTGAATGGACGCTGCGTTCGTCGAACTTCTCGATGAACATCGGCGGCGGCTTCACGATTCTGTCGCATCTGCAGCTCTCGGCCGGATATAACATTGTGTTCGGCAAGACGGGCGATGTCAACGTCGGCAGTGCCATTCAGGATTCCTACGATCAGGTCAGAGGAAAGGGCGA
>ONHE01000045.1 GCA_900317545.1 uncultured Prevotella sp.
ATCTCAAAAGTGTCGTTTTGTGTATAAGGTGAAAAGACAGATCCTCAGAATGAAATACAGAATAGAACAGGCTGATCGCCTCATGGCCTATCTGAAAGGCGAACTTCCCGACGCAGAGCGGGAAAAACTGGAGCAGGAAATGGCGCGGGACCAGCGACTGGCACAGTTGGTGGAGCAGTTGCGCGACCGGGATTACGTGTCGCGCGAGCTCGAGCGCATGCACCGATTCGACGTGAACCGCGGTCTGCGCCGGTTGAGAGCCGCCATCGACGCGCGCGAAACCGTACCGACGGCAGCTCCGGCCGCACGTCGCCTGCGCTGGAGGCCATGGCTTTCGGCAGCTGCGGTGGCGCTCTTCGTGGTCGGATCCGCCGTGTTGTGGCATCAGTATCGTATGCGCGTGTCGCCGTTGGAGATCCCCCAGGAAATTGTTCAGGCCATGGAGAAGAGCCGGGCCAATGGACAGACCGGTGCGGAAATCACCAGGATGGTCGGCGAGAAGACGCCGGCCGATGTGGTCGCCGTGTTGGAGCGGTCGGAGATGGACGAAGATGTGCGTCAGGAGCTGCTCCATGCTTTGCGCGTGAAGACCTATGTCGACAAGGAATACTGGGTGGCACTGCCCGACGGATCGCTGGCTCATCTGGCTCCCGGCACCCATCTCATCTATCCCGAACGGTTCCGTTCCGCCACCCGTGATGTCTATCTTGACGGCGAGGCCTACTTCATAGTGGCCCACAGCAAGGGCAACCGGTTCGTTGTTCATACGGCTGCCGGCGATGTGACTGAATATGGGACCGAGTTCGATGTCGATACCCGCTATGCGGCAGGGACGCGCGTCGTGCTCGTCGAAGGCAGCATCAGCGTGAAGCCCTCGGGCGGTCAGGAGCAGATGGTCGTGCCGGGCGAGCAGGCCGAATTCGGCACCGGCAGCGTGCTGATCAGCAAGACCGACGTGGCACCCTATCGTGCCTGGAACACTGGAAAAGTCGAGTTTGCCGACTGGACGCTTGAGCGGCTCATGACGGTCATGGCCAAATGGTATGGCGTAGAAGTCGAATACGGATCGCCCGACATGCGTCGCATCAAGGTTTCTGGAAATTTCGACCGATATGATGATATCCGCCCGACGGTCGAAGCGCTCAGTGAGATCACCGGACTGAGGATGAAAATCGAAGGCAGAAAAATCATGATAAACCAATAAATATAACTTAAAAACACAAGAGAGATGAAAAAAAAGAAACAGAGCACAAAAGCGTTGTTGCTTCTCTTGATGATGGTCGTATGCTTTCATTTGCAGGCTGCAGCCATGCCACCGGCCGACACGCCTGTGACGATCAATGTGAAGCAAGTGGCAGCAGAGACAGTGATCAAGCAGATTCAGAAACAGTCGGGGCTGAACATCGTCTACACGACAGCACTGGCGCGCAACTGGCGGAAGATTACGCTGCAGGTTAAGAACCGCCCGGCTATTGAAGTTCTTGAGCAAGTGGCCAGTCTCATCGGTTGCAGTTGTTCCCTCCGCGGCAACATCGCCACGCTTAGTCCGCAGGAACACAGTGGAGGCACGCGCGTCATTAAAGGCTATGTGCGTGATGAGATGGGCGATTGTCTGCCTGGGGTTACGGTCCGTCTGGGTGAGACAAAGATTGCAGTAACCACAAATGCAGATGGTTTATATTCGATGCAAGTGCCAACGAACAGTGTCGTGCTGAGGTTTTCGTTTGTTGGAATGAAAGTCCATTATGAATTGATTGAAGCAGGAATTTCGGATGTAACGAATAATGTTGTCTTGAGTTCTGATTCCCAGCTTGATGAGGTCGTCGTCACTGGATATCAGAACATTGACAGATCAAAGTTGACTTCAGCCGTCACGACGCTGAAGATGGACGACATCATCAATCCGGGCATGAATACCGTTGACAAGATGCTTGAGGGGCGTGTGCCAGGCATGATCTTCACGCAGAATTCCGGGCAGGTCGGTGCCACGCCGAAACTGCGTGTAAGAGGAACGTCAACACTCATCGGCAACCGGGAACCGATATGGGTGCTGGATGGAATCGTTCTTTCTGATCCAGTAAATCTTGACCCCAACAATCTCAACGATCCCGATTTCGTGAATCTTCTTGGCAATGCCATCTCTGGCTTGAATCCGAATGATATCGACCAGATAGACGTTCTGAAGGATGCGTCGGCCACAGCTCTGTATGGAGCCAAGGCTGGTAACGGAGTCATCGTCATCACAACCAAGAAAGGAAAAATGGGTAAGCCTTCCATCACTTATAACGGATCGATGATAGTGACTACCCGTCCTCGGTATTCAGACCGTGATGTCTATATGATGACTTCACAGGAACGCTTAGACGTGACCAAGGAACTGATAGACCGTGGCATGTATTTCACTAATGTCACCCAATGGTCGGGCTATGAGCAGGCCCTCCAAGATTATTACGGGGGCAAGATCAGTTTTGATGAGTATCATGAGAAGGCCAACTATTACGCCAATCTTAACACCGACTGGTTTAAGCTCCTCACGCGTGACTCATTCTCGGACAACCATACGGTCTCCGTTTCCGGAGGATCTCCAAACTTGCGTTATTATGCCTCTTTGGGATACGGGAAGGAGAATGGTGTCATCAAGACCGAGAGCAAAGACCGATACAACGCGACGGTCAACCTTCAGGCAACATACAAGAAGCTGACAGCTAATTTCCAGCTGCTGAGCAATTATTCGGATCATGATTATACGCCTACGGATGTAAACATCATGGACTATGCCTACAATATGTCGCGTACGATGCCTGCTTACGGTGAGGACGGTGAACTCTTCTATTATCCGCGTGTCAACACTTTCCTAAAGACGTTCAATTATAACATCCTCAACGAGATCAACAATGCTTACAGCAGTCAGGTGACGACAAATGTCAATCTGCGCACGCAGCTTCGCTACAATCTGCTTCCTTATCTGAATCTTGACGGTATCCTGTCGTATGCGATCTCCAATGATACGCAGGAAGAGGTACACACAAAAGATTCCTATTACGTGTTCAATCTCCGCAGCGATCAGTCGACACGCAATGACATGTGCCCGGTAGGCGGTGAGTTCAAACGCGCGGACACCCGCAACAACACGCTTATGGCTCGTTTACAGGCGAATTTCACCAAGACGTTCGGCTTAAAAAATCAGCACCTCCTTTCAGCATCGTTAGGTTTTGAGCTCAACTCAAAGGAGTATAAGGGCTTCAGCATTTCCCGTCGCGGATACTTCTCTGAATATGGAGGATACTTTGATACGGTTCCGACGGATTACGGCGGCTATTATCTGCAGTTCATGGCATCGGAAGCCGGTCTTGGCAAGCGCATGCGCATGTTGACCAACGAACTGGCATATTATGGTACTGTTGGCTACGGTTATCGTGACACCTATATCTTCAATGTACATATGCGTGCCGAGAGATCCAATTTGTTCGGTTCGCGTGCCAATGATGAATTCTCACCGATCTGGTCCTTGTCAGGACGATGGAACATGAAGAAGGATGTCCTTCGCCATGTGAACTGGGTTGACGATGCAGCCCTTCGTGCCTCTTGGGGTTATCAAGGCAACATGATTGACGGCCAGACCACCAATATGATCATCCGGCAACAGACGATCACAAGTTATGAGTTTGGCACTCAGACTGCAACGATCATGCAATATCCTAATCCGGATCTGAAGTGGGAGAAAACATCTTCCTATAACGTCGGACTCGACTTCGCACTTTTAGGCAATAAGATTCGTGGCTCTTTATCCTATTTCTTCAAGCACACAAGCGATGCCTTCCTGACCAAGAAGATTTCAGAGATCAACGGAATCAACCAATATGTCGTGAATGCCGGAACGCTTAACAACCAGGGCGTTGAAGTCTCTCTGAGCTTTACGCCGATCAACCAGGCCAATATGGGCGGAGGCAAACGAGGCTTCGTATGGCGTATTGATCCGCAGATCGGCGAGGTGATCAATAAGATCGTGAACAGGGCCATCAACAACCGAACAAATGTTCTTCGTGACGAGCTGACCTATAATGATTTTCTGAATGGGAATCTGGATGTAGCCGGCAAACCTGTAGGCACATTCTACAGCTACAAATTCAAAGGGTTGGACAGCCAGACCGGAAAGCCGACCTTTTATGGGGCCGAGGACGAGAAGCAGGAAGAGTATAAAGCCCGCTATGCCAATATGACCCGTGAGGAGGTCTTTATGCAAGTGATGGAAGAGTCGGGCTGCCGCGAGCCGTACATTCAGGGCGGTATATCCAATTATTTAGGCTATCGCAATTTCAGTCTTTCATTCAATCTCACTTATTCCCTTGGCAATAAGATCCGATTGATGAAGATCTGCTCGGGCTACGCCACCAACGTTGCCTATCCCAACCAGAACCTGCGCAAGGAGTTTGTGTATAGATGGCGCAAGCCCGGAGATGAACTGTACACGACAATTCCCGGATTGGCAACCCAGGCGGAGACCAACAATCAGTGGTGGAACAATTATCCGGCATATGCCTACAGTTTTGCCGGAAATGTATATGACATGTATGACAATTCCAATTTGCGTGTAGTGTCAGGTAACTATCTGAAGCTGCAGTCTCTCTCTTTCCGCTACAACGTTGATGACAAGATCCTGAAGTTCTTGGGAATCCAGTCGGCATTCATCAATCTGGTTGGAAATAATCTCTTCACATTGTGCAGCTCAAAGCTGAAGGGCCAAGACCCGTCACAGAGTGGATCTGCCCCCAGCATTAACCTCTCTGTACGTCCATCTTATACACTCAACCTCGATATCACATTCTGATGCGAGAATGAATGGCAACAGATTTTGTAACAACTAAGATCAAAAATCATTATGAAATGTAAAATAAGCTATATCACGCTGCCCGTGTTACTTTTGGGGATCATTGCGGTCATGTCATCGTGCAGCCATTTCCTTGACGAATTCTCCACGGACGAGCGTTATGTCGAAAATCCGAAGGATCTGGACTATCTGATGATGGGCGAGGCCTATCTGAGTACGAACGGTATATCTATTTATCCGCCAAGTACAATGCAAACAAGCGATTTGGAAACCTTCAATTATCCGTTCCTTCACGTGATGGATGATGATGCCCGGATGTTGCTCAATGGCAATGTGCCCCAATCCGACAACCTTGTCACTCCGTTGCATCTGCTTGCGGCAATGTATATCTGGGCCGCTGAGCCGTGCGTAGACATGCTCAACAAGAAGTGGAAAGACACAAACTGGCAACGTACCTATAAATGCATCGGTGCCATCAATGCCATTATCTATCAGGGGCAGCAAATGGAAGCTTCGGTGCGGGGCCACGAAGTTGACAGCCTGCGTTACTACATGGGCGAGGCTCACTTCCTGCGCGCATTCTATTATTTTTTCCTGACGAATGTCTATGGCATGCCCTATAACCGGGCGACTGCTTCTAAAGATTTCTCTGTGCCTCTGAAGATCAGCGAAACAATCGAAGATCGTTACTTTACGCGGAACACAAATGAAGAAGTTTGGGGACAGATCAGCAGAGACCTTGATGAAGCGGTGAGGCTTCTGAAAGGGTATACGCCCAGAACCAAATTAAGAGCGGGATATTACGCCGCGCGGGCCCTGCAGTGCCGGGTCGCTCTTTACATGGAAGATTACGAGAAAGTTATCGAATGCGCATCGGATTTTGATCATTCTTCCTACCAACTGATCAACCTCAATGGATACAATGCCACATCGAATGTGCTTGGAAAGTCATCTCCGGAGATCATCTTTACAATGAGTCAGAACGAGATACCGGCTATTTTCGCCAATGACGGTACTGTCTATAACAGCACTACTTATATGAATGACCCTGCTACGTCGTGTTTCTGTGTGTCCGACAATCTGCTGAACACATATGAAATAAACGATCTTCGCCTGCATTACTTTTTCCGTCATACGAAAACGACCAATGCAACGATGCCAGACAAGTATAAAACTTGGGTTAATTACAACGATCCGGAAAAGGTGTCGGCTACCTATTTGTTGCGGCTCTCTGAAATCGTCCTTAACAGGGCAGAGGCAGAGGCCATGTTAGGGAGAACTGCTGAGGCGAGACAAACACTTCATCGACTTCGGGCCATGAGATTTTCCGAAGTCAATGATTCTGAGGTGCCCACAGATGAAGCTCAATTAGTGCAGTTCATCAGAGACGAGCGCAGACGTGAACTTTGCTTTGAGGGACACAGGTGGTTTGATCTCAGGCGTTATGCCGTAAATTCAAAATATCCGTTGTCTTCATCGTTCACAATTACCCATCCTTATTATGAATACAATTCGGCCACGGGATCTGTAGGAAGAACGGGAGATTATATTCTTGAGAGTTTCCAAAAAGATCCGGCAGCGTGGGTTATTCCTGTCCCTGATGAGACCATCAACTTTAACAGAGGCAATATTACGAATCTGGAGCGCAATGCGCGTACGATCCATCATTAATCATGCCATTAACATATTTGATCAAACAAACGTATGAAATACAATATCTTATTCTTTCTTTCATTGTCCATGCTGATATCCTTAGTCTCCTGCAGCGAGGATGAAGTCAATTTCCCAGACTATGAGAAAGACTGGTTTGTCATGGAAGACAACGCGGGCGACAGCGTAGCCCACGCAGGATATCAATTCTATCAGAAGTACAAGATACCCGTCTTTATCAATGACACGATCGGCACTCAGCAGCGTGTTGATTTGTGGGGGAATACCTATACATATTATAAGACGCTCTCTCTCAACTTTGCCATGGGCGGCAGTGCTTCTGCCTACAGTGATCCTTATCTGAACACGATGACGTTCTGTGACAAGTCGGTGGTGCCATCTGCACTCCGTTATCTTGACAGTCATATTATGCCTTCGGTTCCCAAGAGCATCCATATTCACAGCATTCTGCTTGTAGAGAATTTGCAGTCAAGAGCCACTGGCACCGAAGTCTTCAACAGCATCAACACGCTGATCATTGGTAATGCCTCAAAGTTAGCTTCCTACACTGCCGAGCAAACCCAATCGCTTAAGTCCACGCTACTGAGTCTCTTGGTCGGCAAGGCTCTGACCAGCAATGCGGATTATTCTGAAGACTTGGATCTGTTCTATCAAGTCTCCCGCAGTCTGTATTCTGTCAGTGATATATACAATACGTCGACATGGTATTTCAACAAAGACCGTATGCCCGGCTGTCCTTTCGATCCTTATGATTATTCGGTAACCGGCAAGGACAAGATGTTATGGGCGGGCTTCTTGGATGTTGATCCAGCCAATCCTTACTACTCGCCTTCGAGCCCATTGACAGACGTCCAGATGTATATCAAGGAATATCTCAAATTGGGTGATGCGCAATTCCGCAGCTTGTACGCAAATTATCCCAATGTAATCAAGAAATATGAAATTGTCAAGCCACTTATAGACAGTGCTATTCAATAAGACATTCTGATTATAAAATAGTTAATTTACAATTAATACAATGAAAATTAAGACATTAATCTTCTTGGCTGTGCTGTTTTCCCTTCCTATCATGGGAACTGCCCAGCAAAGCATTATTCGTGGATCTTACAAAAAAATAGGCATACAGGGTGTGATGGCCAGTGACATTACGGTAGGCATCGTTGATAACGGAACTTTGAAACCTGTATTGCAGAACATAATAAAGAAGCCTGATTATGATTTCCAGTTCGGAGTGGACAACAGTACGGGTATCTTTGAAAAACTTGTCTTTATCGGTACGGCGGATGAATGGTATCCTGTGTATGTGGGTAAGAATGAGACCATTGACTTGAATGTTGCAGATGGTCAAGGGAAACTTGTCGGCAAGCTGAGCAAAGAGAACGAAGTCATCAACAAGTGGTTTGAAGTAATGAAGCCACTACGCGCGCTCGTTTATAGGGCAGAAGGACGTAAGGCTCCTTTAGCCGACTGGTATAAGGCAATCACTGATGCAACCAGCCAGACGAAGACGCTTCTTGATAACCTTAATACCGGAAACGCTTCTTTCGACGAGCTGTTTAAGAAGACTATGCCGTATCTGTTAACGAATGATGTGCTCGGAATGTTTTTACAAGCTATGAGCTTCTCTACTAAAGAGGAATATCCTCAATATATGCAGGATCTCTTTTCTCGTAAGAATTACGACATGAGTATAAAGAAATACTATCCTTTCGCAGAAATGTTCCTGCTTAATTATGGCTTTGCCAAAGAGCTCGGCTACAATAGTAAACTGGGTGAAACGCTTGTTTTGATGAAAGATGATTTGGCAGATCCCACATTGTGGTCAGAGTTTGCCGTCAAATGTATTGAAGATGGTTATGTAATGGATATTGAAAATTTCGACAAGGTTTGTGGCAAAACGATCCTTGCGAAAGACCGGCCGCGCTATCAGAAGGCTGCTAAACGTCTGTTGATGAAAAAAACGGGTGGAGATCCTATTGATTTTACGTATCCAGATGTAAAAGGTAAAAAGCACAGTCTGTCTGATTACAAGGGTAAGGTCGTCGTGGTTGACGTATGGGCGACATGGTGTGCGCCATGTAAGCATGAGATCCCCTTCCTTGAAACTCTTCAAGATGAGATGAAAGGGAAGGATGTAGTCTTCATCAGTGCATCGTTTGATACGGATCATGCGGCTTGGGCCAACTTTATCAAAGAGCATAAGATGAAAGGTGTTCAATTGTACACCAACCGTGTTGGTCCGTTGGTCAGCGATTATCAGATCGATGCCGTGCCTCGTTTCATGGTATTCTCCAAGAAGGGAAAAACCGTAAGCCTCAATGCGCCGCGTCCCTCTGAACCTGCACTAAAGAAACTTATTGAAGATGAACTGAAAAAATAAAAGAAATGGAGCTAAAAAAGTATTTGTCTTTATTGCTGATGTTCGTATGTTCCGCTACGCTGTATGCGCAAGGCGGCGGGATTCAATTTGTCAAAGGAATCAGCTTCAAGGAGGCACTGGCTAAGGCAAAAAAAGAGAACAAACAGCTGTTCATGGACTGCTACACATCGTGGTGCGTGCCATGTGCTAAAATGGCCAAGGAAATATTTCCGCTCAAAGAATGTGGCGATTACTTTAATCCCAAGTTTATAAACATTCAGGTTGATATGGAGAAAGGTGAAGGCGTAGAGCTTATGAAAAAGCTGAACGTACAGTCTTTCCCGACTTTCATCTTCTTTGATGCTGATGGTAATGAACTCAACCGCATCATGGGAGGATCACCGGACTCAAAAAGCTTCCTCAAGCGGGTCGATGAGGCCCTTAAGCCCGGTAACTCACTGAAAGGACTGCAGGATGCCTTTGATAAGGAGTCAAACTATGAGAACGGCATGAAATTAGTCAAGGCTCAAATAGACCATGGGGTGGATCCATCTGCTACGCTGGATAAGATGTATCTGAATCCTTGGGAGTCTCAGCGCTACTCGACTGAATATATGCAACTGGTTTTCTCAACCACCGATTTCAGGTCTCCTCGCTTTGACCGTCTCATGTTTGACCGGCAGAAGATGAACAAGTATTTGGGAAAGGAAGTCGTTAACGATATGATTTTCAACACCTATCGCAAGGACATGTATCTTGTTGCGGCCGAACGTCCGCACAATTATACGAAAGAAGACGTCCGCAAAGCTGCTTTCCTGACTGCTATGCTCGAATTGCCGATTGATATGGCAGAAAGCTATCTGCCTCAGTTGGCTCTCTATGTATTGGAAAAGGACTATGATGCCATGATCAGACTCTTTGAGAATACAATCAAGTTCATTCCAAGCACTGATACTTTCAAAGGAATCCTCAATGGATTGCTGAGCGCTCAATACAAGAAGATGGACCCTGCCCATCAGAAGCAACTTGAGCAATACTTTCAACATTGTGTTGACTCTTCCAATTACGATGCCAAAATCATGCAGGGAATGCTCAATGGACTGAAGAATAATAAATAAGTGATTGTCGAATGAGACTGTTGTCATTTTTATTGCTTAATGCCCTGAGCCTGACTCTCCTTCATGCGCAAAACATTGAACAGGATTCACTGGTCAGTTGCTTGAGGAGGGAACTTGGCTACAACATGGGCGAACTGCGGAAGCAAGCAGTTCCTCCATATTTCATGAGTCTTCGGCTCAGTGATGAAACTAAGGTTGACATAACGAGCGATCTTGGTTCGGCATCTGCCAACAGAAGTCGCGTGCGCATGCTGACTCCACAGATCAGAATCGGGTCTATGGAACTTGACAACTTCAAATATCTGAGTCAAGGCAGTGGCAGCCAGAATCGTGACGGGCAGGGTGTCATGATTCCCATCAATGGCATGGTTATGCCCGCTATGCGGCAAGCTGTCTGGAAAGAAGTGCTGAGACGCTACCAAATCGCTTTGACCAACTACGAACAAGCGAAGTCGAAAGGATTGACAGGATCAGCCGACGAAGACAAAGCTCCGTGCTTCTCTGCCGCACCTGTCGAGACTTACTATGAGCAGGCATTGCCCGCAGAGGCTTATCATTTGGATGTCGCTGCCTGGAAAGAACGGCTGAATGCCATCACAAGCGTGCTCCGAACTTACAAGGATATTGATACGGGGACGGCAAATCTGAGTTTTGAGATCACGCGAACCTACTTTGTTAATTCTGATGGTACCGTCATCGTGCAGAACCGGCGTGCCTCGCGCGTGATGATCTCTGCCTCGGTGAGGGCCTCTGATGGCATGTCGTGCCCACTGTATTGGGACTACTTTGCTTATGATCTGAACAAACTGCCCTCACAGGAACAGATGATCAGTGACACGAAGACCATGATTGAGCGGCTGAAAGCCCTCAAAGAATCTCCCGTTGCCGATCCCTATACCGGGCCTGCCATTCTGTCCGGCCCGGCAAGTGGCGTTTTCTTCCATGAGATCTTCGGACATCGGCTTGAAGGACACCGACTGAAGAAGGGCGGACAGACATTCAAGAAGATGGTTGGAGAGCAAGTGCTTCCTACCACGTTCAATGTTTATTGTGATCCCACATTGACCCATTATGGATCATCGGATCTCAACGGCCACTATCTTTACGATGATGAAGGTGTCAAGTCGCGTCGTGTCAACTGTGTCGAGAATGGTATCTTGCGCAACTTCCTCATGAGTCGAGTGCCGCTCGAAGGTTTTCCGCAGAGCAATGGACATGGACGTACTGCGGGAGGCAACGACCCTGTCTCCCGACAGTCAAACCTGATCGTTGAAACAACGAAACCATATACGGAGGCCGAATTGCGTCAAATGCTCATTCAGGAAGCACGCCGACAAGGCAAAGCCTATGGCTATTATTTCCGGACTGTCACCAGCGGATTCACCTTTACAGGTGAGGGCGGAAGTCTCAATTCCTTCAATGTGACACCTTTGGAGGTCTACCGTGTTTTCACCGACGGACGTCCTGATCAGCTTGTCCGTGGTGTTGACATGATCGGAACACCGCTGTCCATGTTCTCCAATATCACGGCGGCTGGTAACGTGAGCAGCACTTTCACCGGCATGTGCGGGGCAGAATCAGGATGGGTACCTGTATCGGCCAGCTCACCCATGATTTATGTATCGAAAATAGAAACCCAGCGTCGGCAGGAAAATCTGCAGAAACCGACCATCCTGCCTTCCCCTGAGCTCACCCGGCAGCAAGGACAAAGTGAAGACGAAGTGATCCTTAAGGCCATGGATGACGAAATGCAGCGTAGCACCAGTCAGCTGTCCTATCCCGGTTATCCGAAACCCTTCCTTGTCACCTACAATGTTGTACGCTCAAAAAGTGCAAGCGTGAGGGCTTCTTTAGGCGGCATATTGTGGGAGAGCAACCAACCTTTTGCCACGAAGGGAAGTGTCAACGTCTCCGTAGGAGATTCAATGATCATCAGCGACATGAAAGCAGGACAGATGGCGCCCGTCAAATTTACAGATGAGGTCAATTACAATAATATCCGCCGCGAATTGTGGAAGGCTACGGATTATATGTACAAGTTCAGCCTCACTTCCATGTCCAAGAAGATGAACTATCTGGCTAACAATCCTCTGCCTGATGAGGAAAGAGATGTTCCTGACGTGCTGGTGATGAAGCCAAGTGAAATCATTGAGCCTGGAAGTGTGGATACGATAGGATATGAGAAGATGCGGATCATGGCCAAGAGACTCTCCGCCATCTTTGCTGCCTATCCGCAACTCTATGACACAAGTGTCAATATCTATGCGCAGAACAGCATTCTCTATCGCACGACCTCGGAACGCATACGTCAGAAGAGCCTGCATGGATATGCCGAAATAGCTGTCAATGCAAGAGTCAAGACCGTAGACGGATCCGAATATTCTGACAATTTCTATAAGGTGGTCTCGTCGGACAAGGAGCTTGAATCTGCTGAACTCTCTGCACAGATCACGCGGTTTGCTGACCGGTTAATGGAAATCAGCAAGTCGAAGTCACGGAATGAATATTACATTGGCCCTGTGATGTATGAGGATGAGATGGTCAGTTCCATTTTTTCCAACATCGTTGTGCCCTTGCTCTCTGCGCGCAGATCGCTTCGGGAAAACAGTTCGCTGTCAAGTATGTTGGTCGGAAAGCGAATCCTCGACGGGCATGTAAGTATCGTCCAGCTCACAGATATGCCATCCTACGCCGGAGTGAGTCTGTTAGGCAATTATCGGTATGACGTCAATGGTGTGATTCCTGCAAAGTCGCTTTCATTATTGGATAAGGGGTTTGTCAGACAGTTGCTGTGTGGACGTTACCCTGCACTGAATTGCTTGCACACAACAGGCAATGACCGTTTCATGATCACGTATCAGGCTCCCGGATCCACCGTGGTTCCCGGAGTTCTCAAAGTGACGGCAGATAACGCCAAATCCTTCTCGAAGATGAAATCCTTGCTCTGCAAGGAAGCAAAAGCTCAAGGGCAGAAAACGGCCTATATCGTCCGTCAGCCTTCAGGATTCACTCCTTGTCTGTATAGAGTCGATGCTGCAACGGGAGAAGAAGAGCTTGTCAGGGTGAGCAAGATCCCGACCCCGGACAAACGCGATCTGAATCACATCTCTGCTATAGCTAAGGAAGAAAGCGTGAATAACATGATGATCAATAATGTCGGTTCTTCTATGATATCCCCCCGTTCGATGATCATTGAGCGCATGGAGTTCACCCTTGAGAAACCGAAACCGGAACGCGATTTTCCTATTCCTCTGCCGACTTCTCAATCAAGTCATTGACAGTCGCATCGCAGATAAAGGTGCAAAGGGGGAGAGCTGGCTCAGGAGAATGGTTGTAATGATCCTGCCAACTCTCCCTCTATGCATTCACTCTGAATGTTCTTCGCCATCGGCAGTCATCCATGAGGAAGATGCTGATGGCACATCCCGGCAGCGACTGACAGCAATGGCTCAATGCCGACAAATCGCCGCCCGAGGCGCGCGGCATCGAGGGCATCCCCTTCTTTCTGATCTATGACAGGAACGGGAAGCTGCTCAAGCATGATGCGCCACGCCCCGGTGACCAGCAGTTGAAAGCCTGTTTGGAGAGCCTGAAATAAGGTCTTCAATTCCGTCTGAAGGCGGATCTCCGGCCTGGATCCGAAGCCTTCGAAAAGCATACATTTCGGGGGGCTTCCGCAGAGCTATGCTCCGGGGCGTCAAGAGCTATGCTTTCGGCGGCCAAGAGCTATGCTTTCGACGGCCCGGAGCTATGCTCTGCGCGGACGGCATGACAGCTATGCTCCGGGCGGGCGGATGAGACGGCTTGGCGGAAGGGATCCTGTGGCTTCGGGTGAGCATGCCAATGCGTTGTCAACCAGTGTTTTCCGTTGCTTCCGGATCCGCGGGACGGGCCACTCGGAAGTCCGCCGCTTGCAGCCGCCGGCAGTCCTTTGACAACATCCGCTCTCTCTCTACACACATTCGCATTGAATGTTCATGGCCGTCGGCAATCATCCGTGAGGAGGGTGCCGATGGCTTTTCGTTGGACGCGGAGGGGGCGTGCGGCGGCATGATTATCGGGCTGCGGGGGCGGAAAAGGGGCGTTTTTCTTTGTGTATTATATAAAAAAGTTTAATTTTGCACTTGTAAGAGGGCATTGAAGGTCTGTGTCCGATAATTGGCAGAGCTGCTTGATCAGAGCTGATGGTGTTTGATGATTTCTTCCGACAGTATTACGTGCCGATGGTGATTTTTGCCGACCGCACGCTCCACGATCGCCACGCAAGCGAGAACGTGGTGCAGGATGCGTTCGTCAAACTGTGGCAACAGTATGACGCGAAGAGCCGTCACGGGGAGCTGAAGAATTATCTTTTCCTGATGGTACGCAACCGGTTGATCGACGAGTTGCGGCGCCGCAAGGTCGAGCAGCGCTATATCGCGGAGGCGGCCGACGTGGCATCGGAGTCCGTGACTGACCACGTCTTCGAGATGGAGCTGTACGAACAGCTCTACGCTGCCATCGAGCAGCTGCCCCGAAAAAATGCGGAGGTGATGCGGCTGAAGCTCATGGGGATGAGCAATGAGGACATCGCGGACAGGCTCGGCATCAAATATGAGACGGTCCACAGTCATCTGCGCCACGGGGTGGCGGCCTTAAGGAAGAAGTTTGACAAGAACCTGCTCTCGCTGATTTTTATTTAAAAAGTTCCATACTTTCTTCTGTGCCCTGCCGTGTGATAGTATACGATGGTGCAGATTTTTATTTAAATTTTTCTATATCTTTTAACCAAATTCTGCTCTTCATACGTGTTTACGTAAAAAGAGCAATCCATGGAAATCAAATATCTGATCATCAAATCGGTTTTTGCTACGCTCGATGAGGCGGAGAAGCAGTTTTTGGACACTTGGCTGCAGGCCGACGGGCATCGGACACTCTATGACCGCATCGCCGCCAATCTGCGGATGGAAGGACATGCGGTGGAAGATCTCGGTGAGATCGACATCGAGGCGGCCCTGCAGCAGGTGCATGCCAGGATCGCGGAGGCTGCGGGCGAAGGACATAGGCGTCGGCCGTGGGACCGCGTGATGCGGCGCGTAGCCGCAGTGGCTGCCGTGGCTGTGGTCGTGGCGGGAAGCGTGTGGTGGTACGAGGACTATACGCGGGTCACGCCGCCTGTGCTGACCGCCGAGATTGTCGATGGTATCCGTTCGGCCGCCCGGCATGACCGGCTCCAGCCGGAGGCCGAGGCCGTGCAGCCGTCCGCACCGCTGACGCGGCAGGAGATCGCTTCCTACAAGTTGTCGGAGAATGACGCGATCGCCGAAGCCATGCTCTCCGCCAAGCGCGTGAAGACCTATATCGACAAGGAATACTGGGTGACGCTGCCCGACGGCACGCTGGTCCATCTGGCCGACAATTCGAGCCTGATCTATCCGGAGCGCTTCGACCGCGGCGACAGGAACGTCTGCATCGAGGGCGAGGGCTATTTCATGGTGGCCCATGACCGCAGCCGCCGCTTCATCGTACATACGCCCCACGGGCAGGTCGTCGTCCATGGCACCGAGTTTGACGTCAATACGCGCGACGCGCAGGGCACCAGTGTGGTGCTCGTAAACGGCCGGGTGGGCGTCAGAACGACAGGTGGACAGGAGCAGGAGATGGTGCCCGGACAGAAGGCAGCCATGACATCGGGCGGCGTGGCCATGCAGCAGGTCGACACGGCCCCCTACACCGCGTGGAACACAGGCAAGGTCACGTTCCGCGGCTGGCCCATTCAGCGCATCATGCCCATCATCGCCAAGTGGTACGACCGGCGTGTCATCTACCGTTCGGAGCTGTCTGAGCAGAAGACATTCACCGGCAGTTTCGACCGCTTTGACAGCATAGAGTCGACCGTCGAAGCCCTTTGCGCGGGTACAGGTCTGCGGATAGAGATCGAGAAAGACCAACTGATCGTGTATTAACCTTCACCAAATATGATTGTATGAGAGAAAAACAAGTGAACGTAATCAGCAGGCTGACCCTGCTGGTCATGCTCTTCGCGAGCAGCATCAGTATGTCAGCCATGAAGCCGGCAGACTCTAAAGTCACGATTGACTTCAAGTCTGCCGCGGTGCCCGCAGTCTTGCAGGAGCTCAAGAAGCAGTCGGGCGTGAATTTCTTTTATAGTGACGAACTGGCCAAAGGATGGCCGCGGATCACGGTCAGCGCGCGTCAGAAGCCCGTGCTTGAAGTGGTCGGGCAGATCGCAGGCCTGATCGGGTGCTCCTACAAGGTAAGTGGCAACATCGTGACCTTCACTAAGCAAGCACAGAGCGGCCGCAAACGCACCATCAAAGGCTATGTGCGCGATGAGGCAGGTGAACCGCTGATGGGAGTGCCGGTCTGCCTCGGTGAGACACAGGTATGCACGGTAACCGATGCCGATGGTTTCTACACTTTCAGCATACCAGTCGAGCGAACCACCCTCAAGTTCTCCTATGTCGGCATGAAGACTCATTACGAGGCAATACCACAAGGATCCAACGCTGTCACATTCGACCTTGCAATGACCTCGGATACACAGTTGGGTGAAGTTGTGGTAACCGGTATCTTTCAGAAGAACAAGGAGGCCTTCACCGGTGCCGTGACCTCGATCAGCAACAAAGAACTGAAGCAGTATGGCAACAAGAATCTGCTGACGAGCATCGCCAACGTGGATCCCTCGTTCAATATCTTGGTGAACAATCAGTTCGGCTCTGATCCCAACCATCTGCCTGAAGTGCAACTCAGAGGCTCAACCAACCTGCCTACCATCACCGACCTGCAAGACCAGACCAAAACGGATCTCAACACGCCGCTTATCATCCTCGATGGCTTCGAGATCACGCTTACGCGTATGATGGACCTCAACACTGAGGAGGTGGAGTCGATTACGCTCCTGAAAGACGGATCGGCTACGGCTATCTACGGCTCGCGCGGTGCCAACGGCGTTATCGTCATCACACGCAGGGCACCCCAGGCCGGAAAACTGCAGTTTACCTACACCGGCAGTCTTAATCTTGAGGTGCCCGACCTCACGGGCTACCATCTGCTCGACGCCGCACAGAAACTCGAGCTCGAGCGCCGTGCAGGCTACTACGACAGCACTGATCCCACGCGCGACTTCAAGCTCAAGCAGAAGTATTCCAGCCTGTTGCAGCAGGTGGAGCGGGGCGTCAACACCGACTGGAAATCGAAGCCCCTGCGTACCGGCGTGGGACAGCGTCACAGCATCAGGCTTGAGGGTGGTGACGACAGTTTCAGATACTCGGTGAGCCTGCAGTATAACGATGTCAAGGGCGTGATGAAAGGCTCGGATCGAGAAAGCTTTAACGGCGGCATCACACTCTCCTACTCGCACCGCAACTTCCTCTTCACCAACGACCTGAACATCGGTCACACCAAGTCCGACGAGTCGCCCTACGGCACCTTCTCCGATTATACTCGTCTGAACCCCTATTGGCGCGCCTACGATGATGACGGCAACATCATCAAGATGCTTGACACCGACATCGACTTCTTCGGCGGGAGGAGCAAGCTGCCTGGCAACCCGCTTTACAACGCGCAGCTCAACCAGATCAACAGCAACAAGTACACCGACATCACCAACAACTTCTCAATCGAGTGGAGGCCTTTCGATGGCATGATCACCCGAGGAAGGGTGGGGTTGACTTGGCGCGACTCGGAGACCGACAACTACAAGCCTGCCAAGCATACCATGTTCGAGGCAGACGAATTCCAGACGGCTGAGGGCATTCTGCGCAAGGGACGCTACAACTACGGCACGGGCAAGGTGACCAACTACGACATTGCCTTGACAGCCAGCTACTCGAAGCTCTTTGCCAAGAAGCATCTGCTCTACACCGCTGCCAACTGGAACCTGCGCTCCGATTTCTCGCGCACCTACAGCTTCGCCGTGGAGGGCTTCGCCGACGAGACGCTCGACTTCCTGTCGTCGGCCCTCCAGTACCAGAAGGGCGGAAAGCCCTCGGGAAGTGAGTCGAAGACCCACTCTGTGGGACTCGTGCTCAATGCCAACTACTCTTACGACAACCGCTACTACACCGATCTGGCCTACCGCCTCGACGGCTCCTCGCAGTTTGGGCGCAACAAACGATTCGCTCCTTTCTTCTCTGCGGGTCTGGGCTGGAACGTACATAACGAGAAGTTCATGAAGAACGTCAAGTTTGTCAACCGACTGAAAGTCAGGGGCTCGTTCGGACAGACCGGCTCGCAGAAGTTCAGTGCCTATCAGGCTGTTGCCACCTACGCCTACTACCTCAGCGACCGCTACGGACAGTGGGTGGGTGCTTACCAGAAGGCTCTCGAGAACCCCGATCTGGAATGGCAGAAGACAGATAAATGGAACGTGGGCGTGGAGATGGATCTGCTCGACCGTCGGCTGAGCTTCACAGCCGACCTCTACCGCGACAAAACCTCGAATCTGCTGTCATCGCTCGATCTGCCGTTGTCCAACGGCTTCACCTCTTATATCGAGAATATCGGGGAGGTGGAGAATAAGGGCTACGAACTCAAGGCCACGGCCTTCCTCGTGCGCAACGACGCTCGCCGACTGGCATGGTCGGTCACGGGAGCTCTGATACACAACACCGACAAGGTGGTGAAACTATCAGACGCCATGAAAGATGAATATACAAAGCGTCTGCTCACCAACAGCACGCTACCCAACAAGGTCATCCGAGAGGGCGAATCACAGAACACCATTTACGCAGTTCCCTCACTGGGCATCGACCCCAGCACGGGCTATGAGCTCTTTCTGAATAAGAGCGGACAGGTGACCTACTCCTGGAAAGCCTCCGACAGAGTGGCCTGCGGCCTGAGCGAGCCCAAGTACAGAGGAACCATGAGCAGCATGGTGAGATGGAAAGACTTCTCGGCAACAGTGTCGTTTGGATACCGTTTCGGCGGACAGATCTACAACAGCACCCTGGCAGATCGAATTGAGAATGCCGACAAGCACTACAACGTCGACGAGCGCGTGTTCAACGACCGCTGGCAGAAAGTAGGCGACCACACGCTCTTCAAAGGACTCAATGACGAGACGACCACCTATGCCACCACGCGATTCGTGCAAGACGAGCGAACGTTGACCTGTCAGAACATCCATCTGAGCTATATGTTCACGCGCAATCCCTGGCTCATGCGCAACCTGGGCATTCAGACCATGACGCTCAGCAGCGACCTCAGCGATCTCTTCTATATCTCCTCCGTGAAGCAGGAGCGTGGACTCTCCTATCCCTATTCACGCCGGTTCTCGCTTTCACTCACCGTTACCTTCTAAACGACATCATGATATGAAAAGAAATATCAAACATTGCAGCCTGTTGCTTATGACATGGGCTATGATAAGCCTTAATACGTCGTGCGACAGCTACCTCGACGTATTGCCTTCCACCGAGAAAGAAAAAACCGATATGCTCTCTAAATCCGACGGCTACAGAAGCGTGCTCACCGGAGCCTATATCCGCATGAAGCAGACTAATCTCTATGGACAAGAGATGGTGTGCGGCACTGTGGAGAATCTCGCACAGCACTGGTCGTACTCCACGGGCAGCATAGGAGCGTATCTCCACAACTACGACTACACGGCCTCGGTGGTGGAGACGGCCACAGAAAACATTTACAACAATCTCTACAAGGTGGTGGCCGACGTCAATGGCATCCTGATGAACATCGACGACAATAACGGTGTGCTCACTACCGATGAATACAACCTCATCAAGGGCGAGGCTCTCGGGTTGCGTGCCTTTTGTCACTTCGACGTGCTGCGCCTGTTCGGTCCCATGCCCACCAACCTGCCTGAAAGCCGCGTGCTGCCTTACGTCACGACGGTGTCGAAAAAGCCTAACACGTTCCTCACCTACGCCGACTTCACCGCGCAGCTACTCACCGACTTACAGGAGGCCGAGACGTTGTTGGCCAAGGTAGACCCCATACAACGGTATTCCATTGCCAGCCTCAACGCTGCCAACAACGGTATCGACGATTTCATGCAGGCCCGTCAGATGCGCATGAACTATTACGCCGTATGCGCCCTCGAGGCCAGGGTCTGTCTCTGGCTTGGCAACAAGACCAAGGCATTGGAGTATGCCAAGCGCGTGATTGATGCCAAGACACCCACTGGAGCTAAAGTGTTCACGCTCGGAACCCGCGACGACTGCGCCCGTGGAGACAAGACGCTTTCGCCCGAACATATCTTCAACCTCAAGGTAAGCAACATCGCCTCGACCATTGGATCCGGACGCTCGTACTATAACGCCAAGGCCACCATCACCGCCCGACTATGGGATGCAGGTACGTCGGACATCCGTTTTGTGAACATGTGGGAGGAGGTGAAGGAAAGCTACTACAGCAGGCCCTTCTATTTCCTGAAATACACCCAGAACGAGAAGATGCCGGCACTGGCCAAGAATGTCATTCCTTTGTTGCGACTGGCCGAGATGTATCTCATCGCTACTGAATGCAGCCCGCTGGAAGAGGCCAGCAATTACTACAAAACGCTGTGCGAAGCACGCGACATATCGCCGGTGACCTTCAAAGACGAGCCCCAGCGCACTCAGGTGCTCATCCAAGAGTATAACAAGGAGTTCTTCGGCGAAGGGCAAGCCTTCTTTGCCTACAAGCGTCTGGCCGCTAAAGACATTTACTGGGCCGGCACCGAAGGATCGGTAGAAACCTACGTGGTGCCCCTGCCCATAAAAGAACAGGTCTATGCTAACGAATAAAAGACTTTGAATGATGAAGAAAACAATATTTTGCACAGCACTCATCGCCGTCGTTTTGACCAGCTGTTCAGAAGATCAAGGACTGATTTACAACGACAAGGCACGCATACAGTTTGTTTCAGAAGACGCCAACCAGCTGCAAGACTATGCCTACTCTTTCGTCTGGCAGTCGGATGATACGCAGGCCGACACGGTTTACCTGCCTGTCAGGGTAATTGGCGGTCCCGCCACGCAGGAACGTTACGTAAGCTTAGAGCAGGTCGACGAATATATTATCTCTTATACGTACGACCGTCTGGGCCATGTCACCGACTCGGTGGTCGAGACCGTGCCCAACAAGGCCAAAGCCGGCGTACACTATGTCCCCTTCGACGATCCCTCGGCACGTAACCTGCTCAAGGTGAAGGCCGGGGTGGTGAGAGACAGCATCGGAATCATCGTCAAGCGCAGTGCCGATCTCAAGAACGGTAGCGTGCGACTGGCTCTGATGCTCAAGGAGAACGCCGACTTCGGCATGGGTGAACTGAAATTCCAGCAGCGCACCATCACCATTTCTGACCTGCTCGAGAAGCCCTCCACCTGGAACCGCACTACCGACTATTACCTCGGCACCTACAGCGAGGCCAAGCACCGTCTGATGATGCAGGTGGTCGGCGATAAGGTGGACGACGCATGGGTACAGAGCTGCAATAGCTCCAAGGCGTTCATGCTCTATTGGCGCACCAAGTTTATCGAGGCGCTTGATGCCTACAACGCCGACCCAGACAACATCGCTACGGGTAAAGCGCCGCTTAGGGAAGATGCGGCCAACCCCAACAGCGCTATCGTGACTTTCCCTTCTAAAATGTAAAAAAATCTTGCAACGTATGAAAAAGACAACGATTATAGCGTTTGGAGCAACTCTCGCACTGATGACAGGCTGCTTCGAAGATGAAGGCAACTACGACTACAAGGAACCGTTGACCATTGAGGTGGGAAACGTGGCGGAATCGTACACCGTCACTCCGGGCACCGACAGACTGACCATCAGTCCCACTGTCACCCCCGCTGACCGAAAGTATGACTACTTCTGGACACTCACCCCGGCCGGCGCCACCTGGGGCACCAAGGTCGACACACTGGCCCGTACCAAAGATCTCGACTATCCCGTAAACATGTCGCTGGGCTCCTACAAACTCCGCTTTTGTGCCAAGGACAGAGCCACCGGCATCTTCGCCTACACCGAATACGACCTGCAAGTCACCACCGACATGGCCTCGGGATGGTGGGTGCTGAAGACAGAGGGTGACAGCACCGACGTCGATTACTTCAACGACACGAAGCAAAAGCACGACATCATCAGAGGTGCCAACGGCAGACACCTTGCCGGAGCCGCAGTGGGATTGGACTTCACGTCCTCCTACTGGACGTTCGATGAGAAATCGCAGCGCGACAAGAGGGTCGAGGCGGTGTTCCTGGCAGCAGGAAAAGACCTCGTGGTGGTCGATTACTTCACCGGTCGTATCCTGAGCGACTACGATGCTCTGTTCATCGACAAGCCTGCCCGTCGTGAGGTGAAAGCAATTTTCCAGGGACCGTCAGACACCCACGTCGTGGTTGACGAGCAAGTCTACTCGATGTATCACTCCAAGTATGACATCTACAGCCAGTTCCTCATCAAGGCCGGTGGACAGTATGACCTCTCGCCGCTGCATCACGCCGCAGGTACGCTGCCGTTGCTCTACAACCGCCGCAACACCTCTTTCTGCTCGGTGCAGCGCTCCTCCACGTCTCTCGAATACTTCAAGGACGGCACGCCTTCGCCCAAGAACATGGGCCTTGACCTGCTATATATCGGTGGTCAGACCACACAGACTTGGACGCAAGGCGACGGCGCACTGGCCGTGATGAAGAAACAGGGCGCAGAGAACTATTATCTCTATACCCTCAACGGACAGCCCTACGACACCAACAGCAACCCTATCCAGAAGGTGGAAGACCTTGATGCCTCGATGGGACTGGTCAAGGCCGACCTTATGGCACTCAACCAGACTAACCGCATCATTTACTATGTACGCGACAACAAACTTTACGCCACCAACCTCGACAACAAGCAGGAGACACTGCAAGACGTGCAGCCCGCTCCAGGAGAAAAGGTGACCTACCTGGAGTTCATCAAGTTCGCCCCCTATAGTCTCGACAGTCTGTGGTTCGACTATGTGGCCATCGCTACGGCAAAGGACGGGCACTACAAGCTCAATCTGCACCCGGTGGCCGCAGGCAGACTGCTGCCAGCTGCCAAGACCTTCGAGGGCACGGGCACGGTGAAGCGTATACAGTATATGTACCAGTCGTCGTACGGCATCTATACCTCCACGCTGTTTTAGCAGAAGGTCTGTGCAGCCGTGACACAAATAAAGGTGCCGCCGGTCTTCAGCACAGAGACTGACTGACGGCACTATATTTCTCAAACAACAGTTATCATGAAAAAGATCATCTTATTGTTCTGTGCCTTCTTTCTGGCACACATGGCCAATGCCGCCGTCAGACTGACCGGCACTATCGACAAAGAGGCCGGCGAGAACCTGATGCTGCTATCGGTCGACAACGGCATCCCCGTGCCTTGCAAGACAGCGACTGCCGATGCAGCAAAGACATTTGTCATCGAGGCCGACATCCCCTATACCGGACTCTATCTGCTGGCCAACGACATAGGCGTGAAGCATCCCCTCTATCTCAAGGACGGCGACAAACTCACCATCCGCTATGCCAACGATAAGATGACTGTGCAGGGTTGCACCACGGCCGTGGGCAGGACACTCGCCCAGTGGGGCACGGCCAAGGCACCTGCCATGGTGCAGGCTTATCTCTATGCCTCCATCCCCGGAGGCGAGACGGTAGAGCCCACGGTCTTCAACCCGGCCTACAAGGCCTTGCAGGTCAAGGCCAAGACACTGAAGAAACAGCTCACCGGCACTGACAGCCAGTTGGCTGCCCTGCTCATCGATGCCGACTTGGCGCTGATGAAGCTGTCTTACTACAAGAACCACGGCGGCGAACTCGATTCACTGTATGTCAGCGATGCCGACATGAAGGCCTACACGGCCCTGCTCAACCATGCCGACCTGCTGAAGCTGCCTCTGGCCGGTGACCTTCTGTGGATGTATGTCAACCACAGGGCCGAACAAGCTCAGATCGGGAAAGAAGACTTTGGCGCACGCGCTGCCCTGCTGCCCACGTCTGCTCTGCGTGAGGCCTACCTCTTCCGCGAGGCCCAGCTGCTGCGCTACTATGAACAGCTGGCCAAGTTGCAGGAGGTAATGGGCACACAGCCCTTCTGCAAGGCCTTCGAACAGGGACTGGAGCCGATAAAGGCCAAGCTGGCATGGTCGAAACCCGGACAGCCTGCAATTGACTTTGAGGGGCTCTGTCCCGACGGCTCACGCCTGAAGTTGAGCGACCTGCGCGGCAAGCTGGTCGTGGTAGACGTCTGGGCCACGTGGTGCGTGCCCTGTCTGCGCATGATGCCGCTCTTCAAACAGTTGGAAGAGGAACTGAAGAACCCACACTTGGCTTTCATGAGCGTGTGCCTGGGTGTGTCGGTGGAAGAAGACCGCTGGCGCAAGATCATCGCCGACAACCATCTGAAGGGTAACCTCATTTTCATCGACAGCTGGACAAAGGGTTTTGCCAAGGACTACCATGTCACCGGCGTTCCCCGTTTCCTGATCATCGGTCCCGACGGCAAAGTCATCTCCTACGCCGCTCCGGCCCCCATACATCCTGAACTCAAGCAGATGATCATGGACCAACTTGGCAGTCATGGGTTATGATGACGGAAGCCGACAATTTGCCAGAAGAGGAGCCCAACATCAAGGGTATCCTCTTTTTTTTTATCGATGACAGGAACGGGAAGCAGCTCAAGCATGACGCGCCACGCCCCGGTGACCCGCAGTTGAGGGCCTGTTTGGAGTGCCTGAAATAAGGTTTTCAATTCCGTCTGAAGGCGGATCTCCGGCCTGGATCCGAAGCCTTCGAAAAGCATCCTTTTCACGAGCTTTCCGCAGTGCTATGCTCCGTCTTGCGCAGAGCTATGCTTTCGGCCGCCCGGAGCTATCATATGGACGGCCCGGAGCATAGCTTTGGACGGCCCGGAGGATAGCTCCGCGAGGCCGTTTGTAATCCGTTGATATTGAGATAGTTGCATTCATGATTTGACAAAGGCCTGCCCGAAGCTGACGTCAAACCTCGGGCATCGGTCGCTCCGCCTGTCAGCCGAGGCAGGGGACGGGGAATGACAGAAAAAAACAGCTTCAGAATCAAAAAAGAACTGTTATTTTGTTTTTTGTTTTTATTTTTTT
Source organism: uncultured Prevotella sp. (assembly GCA_900317545.1). GTDB lineage: Bacteria > Bacteroidota > Bacteroidia > Bacteroidales > Bacteroidaceae > Prevotella. The sequence goes on from ONHE01000045.1 coordinate 25,065, forward strand.
TTTATATTTGCCATCAGAATACTAATCTGCTCGAGATATTAAACAATCACACATCTATCAACCTTTTTATTTATTTAATGACATGAAACACGGAAGTAGTACTTATTTGGCAAGCCACCGGAGCATGCCCCGGCGGCTGGCTTTGCTGCTATGCTTCGTCGTGTGCTCCTTGGGGGCGTTCGCACAAAGCAAGGTATCGGGAACAGTGGTGGATGCAACCGGCGCTCCGATCATCGGGGCCAGCGTTGTCATCAAAGGCTCGTCTGGGGGGGCGGTAACCGATATGGACGGCAGGTGGACTGTTGACAAGGTGCCTGCGGGGAGCACGTTGGTGATCTCCTATGTGGGCTTCAAGACGCAGGAGATACCTGTCAACGGGCGCAGCAGCATCGATGTGAAGCTGCAGGAAGACAATCAGAGCCTTGACGAAATAGTGGTCGTCGGCTATGGTGTGCAGAAGAAAAGCGATGTCACCGGAGCAATGATCAGCGTGGACGCCAAGAAGCTGACGGAACGGCCGGTCAGCAACGTCTTCGACGCCATGCAGGGCAAGGCGGCCGGTGTGGACATCCGTACGAGCGACCGACCCGGTGAAATGGGCGATGTCTATATACGCGGTATGCGCTCGCTGTCCGCATCGAGCAGTCCGCTCTATGTGGTCGACGGCGTACCCTTGAACACCACGGTCGGCACCACTTTTGAGGAAAATCTCGACGCCGTAAGCGGTCGTTATGGCGCCTTGGAGAGCCTGAACCCGCAGGATATTGAGTCTGTCGAGATCCTGAAGGATGCCTCCGCCACCGCCATCTATGGTTCGCGCGGTGCCAACGACGTTGTCTTGGTGACGACGAAGAAGGGCAGTCAGGGCCGCTTCCAGGTCAACTATTCGGGATCCGTCACGGTTCAGGACTTGGTGGAACGTACCAAATATTTCTCCGCAGGCGACTATATCACCTGGCGCCGGTGGGCTTACTACTACCGGGATCCGGTGAACAACCCGCGGGGAGACCAGCCGACGGTCGAGAAGGACAAAGTCTACTTCAACGGGGACAATGATCCTTACACCTGGGCCAACATCATGAAGGGCTGGGCCGGCGGCACTTGGGACGGTTCAAAAGTGGAGACCACCGACTGGGCTGACTTCGTGACCCGCACCGGCGTAGCTACGGAGCACACCGTGAGCGCCAGCGGAGGAACCGAGAAGGCAAACACCTATGTCAGCTTCGGATGGCTGGACAACGTCGGAGTCATCAAGGGGCAGGACTACAACCGCTACACCGGTAAGGTCTCGGCGGATCTCAAACCCTTCAAATGGCTGTCGATCGGAGCCAGTGTCAATGCCACCTACAGCCTCCAGAACTATGGTATGAGCAATGATGGCGGCACCACCAGCGGCGACCGTAACGCCCTGTCTGCCTCGCGCCGCAATCTGCCGTTCACCGTGCCTTATGACAATGACGGCAACATCATTGAATACCCGGGCGCCGACAGCAAGATCAAGACTGTCATCGGCGAATGGGACAAGTCGGTCGATGAGCGCAAGACGTTCCGCGCCTTGGGCAGCTTCTACGCGCAGGTCAATATCGGCGAGATCTGGAAACCACTCAAGGGACTGAACTACAAGGTCAATTTCGGCCCTGACTTCCGCTACTTCCGCTACGGCGTCTTCAATGATGCGACGAGCGTAAACCGTGAAGGCGTGAACTACGCAAAGCTCACCAAGAACACCGACTTCTCCTGGACCTTGGACAATATGCTGTTTTACAACCGCACGTTCGGCCGTCATGCCGTAGGCGTCACTTTGCTCCAGACTGCCACCGACTATAATTTTGAAACCAGTTCGATGTCGGCTCAGGGCATTCCAATCCCCGAATCGCTCTGGAACGCGCTCACTACGACCAACGTGAGTGCACTCACAAGCTGGAACTCAGGCCTGACGGAGAAATCGCTCGAGAGCTATATGGCCCGCGTCAACTATACCTTCAACGACCGCTATATGCTGACGGCGAGCGTGCGCTGGGACGGTGCGTCGCAGCTGGCCCAGGGACACAAGTGGTCCGCATTTCCCAGCTTTGCCCTCGGCTGGCGCATGGATCAGGAGGAATTCATGAAGAATGTCCACTGGATCAGCCAGCTGAAGCTTCGCTTAGGTTACGGTGTGACAGGCAATGCCGCCATCTCTCCCTATCAGACAAAAGCCCGTATCGCCTCCCTGTTCTATCCTTTCGGAAGCGCATCCACAGCCGGTTACACAGCCTATGAGGGTCTCCTCGGATCAGCAGGCAAACTGGCGATGGCCAATCAGAACCTCGGTTGGGAGAAGACCCGCCAATGGAACCTCGGCGTCGACTTCAGTTTCTTCAACGGACGCATCAGCGGCGTGTTCGACATCTATACCAGCCGGACCACCGACTTGCTGATGCAGCAGAGCATCCCGGCCATGACCGGCTATATGACAACCTACAACAATGTGGGAAAGACAAAGAACTTCGGCTATGATCTGACCCTCAATTTCGTGCCCGTACAGACCAGGGACTTCGAATGGACCATCGGCGTGAATGCGGCCTATGCCAAGAATGAGATCACCGAACTGGCCAACGGCAAGGAGGATGACATCGTTAACGGCTGGTTTATCGGCGAAAGCATCGGTGCCATCTATGACTATGTGAGCGATGGCATCTGGCAGGAAAACGACGCGGAGGAAATGGCCAAGTTCAACGCCAACGGCAACAAGTTCCAGGTGGGTATGGTCAAGCCGAAGGATCTGAATGGAGATCACAAGATCGATGCTACCAATGACCGTGCCATCGTGGGCCATACGGTTCCGAGATGGACCGTCGGTCTGAACACCAATCTCAGCTGGCGCAGTTGGGACTTCGCCATCCAGCTCTACGGACGCATGGACTATACCTACACCGGAGGCAATCCCTGGGTGGGCGGACGCTATAATGTGCGTGCCTATAACTACTACAACGAGAACAACAAGACGGCCACGTACAACAAGCCTATCTTTGATGAAGGAGGCGGGGATGTATACTATGAGATCCTCGGACGTGACAACGGAAGCTATCTGAAGATCCGCAACATCTCCTTAGGCTATACCTTCCCGAAGCGCTGGATCGGCCAGATCGGCATCACCAACCTGCGTCTCTACGCACAATGCACCAATCCCGGATTTGTCTTCTGCAACGTCGACTATGCCGATCCGGACACTTACTCAAGCTCATTCAACAGGGGATTTACCTTCGGAGTCAATTTATCTTTCTAACAATCTAACCGAGAAAAACTATGAAATGGATATATAATAAAAAGTGGACAGGTGTGATGGCCGGTGCCGTGTTGCTGTCAGCGGCCTCCTCCTGCAGCGATTCGTTCCTCAAAGAGAATCTTACGACAGAGCGGAACACTGAATATTTCAACACCAACAAGGGGCTGGAGGAACTGGAGCAGGGGCTCTACTACGGGCTGCGATGGCAGTACGCTTTCGAGTGGGGATTCACCATGTACAACTATGGGACTGATGAGTACATCTGTGGATCCGACGGTTCAAACACCATGTGGAACAGCTATGTGCCCAACTTGGGCTCCGCGATCACGACGATCAACATCAACACCACCAACGCATATGATCTCTGGAACAGCATGTACACGGCAATCAACAATGCGAACCTGATGCTTGAGAAGTTGGAAAAATATACCGGGACGAAGAAAAGCGAGCTTTCGGGCGTGGCCCATTTCATACGCGGCTACGACTATTTCAAGCTTGTCTGCCAGTATGGAGGCGTTCCGATCAAGCTGAAGACCTCATCCACTGTCGAGAGAGAGTTCACGAGGGCCACTCCGAAGGAAGTGTGCGAGCAGATCATCACAGATCTCACGGCCGCCTACGGCGAACTTCCGGCTTCAGACAACACACCGGGCAAGCTGACCAAAAGTGCCGCCGCCCACTTCCTGGCCAAGGCTTATCTATGGCGGGCCAGTGAATTGAACGACTCCTGGAACGCCGACACCAAGGCCGCCGATCTTGATCAGGTCATCAAATATGCGGGCGAAGTGATCGCCGCACATCCGCTGGCAGCCAACTATTCGGATCTCTGGAACTACACGAAGGTCGACGGGGACAATGAGAAACTGCCCGAGATCGTGCTCTCCGCGCAGTTTACGAACATCGCATCCACCAGTCCTACCTACGGCAATGACTTCCATCTCTACTTCATAGCCATCTACCGCGACCTCACGGGCATGAGCCGCGACATCGCGGGAGGGCGTGAGTATTGCCGCCTCCGCACCACTTACTACACCTATAACGTGTTTGACCACCTGAACGATTCGCGACTGTGGAAGTCGTACCGCACCAAACTCAACTGTACGAAGACCGCTTCTTCCGGCGGGCAGAACTATGTGCCGGGCGACCGTGGCGTAGAGTTTATCCTCAACAGACCGGGCGACACGCGCTTCAGCGCCGTTCTGACGAAGGACACATGGAAGGACGGCGAGACCGGCAAGGCCGTGCCCAACGTCTTCTGTCTCTATCCGGCCGGCTCCAAGGAGGGTGACAACATCATGGAGAGCGATACCTGGATGAAATACTATGCCTGCAATTCGAAATATCTGGATGGCAGCCGTCCCACCGTTTCATGGGAGAAAGGCTATCGCGACGGCATTCTGGCGCGCTCTGCCGAGGACTACTTCTTCATCGCCGAAGCCTATATCCGCAAGGGCGACTATGCCCGCGCGACCCAGTATCTGAATACGATCCGTCAGCGTGGGGCATGGAAGGCCGGCGAAGACCGTGAAGGTCACGTGGACGGTGGCGCCGCCTGGAAGGAAGGCTCGGAAGGCTGGAGTGTGTTCGGCGAGGTTGCCGGGAAGGGAACTTACTGTAACCGCAGCACCTACTATGAGAGCAACAACGTGCCCATGGGGAGCCTTAATGCGAATGCGTCCGACCTCACCGTGAACGACATTTCAACGGTGAGCAGCCTGCCCGCCGAAGATCAGGCCGTCGTGAAGAAATTAGGTCTGACAAAGACTTATGACGTGGCGATGTGCTTCCTGCTCAATGAGAAGACGCGTGAGATGAGCGGAGAGCTGCTCCGCTGGGAAGACTTGGCACGTACGAAGACCTTGGTGAGCCGTGCCAAGGCATTCAACAAGGATGCGGCTCCCAACATTGACGAGCACCATTATCTGCGTCCGATCCCGCAAACCTATTTGGATATCATCCAGAAAGACGGTCACGCGCTGACCAAGGAGGAGAAGACAGCCATGCAGAACCCGGGTTATTGATGGCCTTGCATCGTGTTTTGACCCATAAGGAAACGAGGGCAGCACCGTCGGTGCTGCCCTCGTCGTTGGCTGTCATCCGTGCTGCGGATGGCGCAGGGGCTGTCCGGGCCTGCCCTGTCTGCGGTCAGAGGCCGCGGGCCTTGAGCAGGGCGGAGGCGTCGGGGGACGCGAGTCCGGTGAAGTCGCTGAAGCTCTTCATCAGGTCGACGGTGTTTCCGCGGCTCAGGATCTTGTCGCGCAGGGCCTGCCCGACCTCTGGTCTGAGAGCGCCGCGGCGTGCGAATGTCTCGGCCACATTGTCGGCCAGCACCTCGGTCCACAGATAGCTGTAGTAGCCGGCTGCATAGCCTCCGCCGAAGACATGGTTGAAGTAGGAGGTCGAATAGCGTGGCGGGATCTGGCTGTCAAGCAGTCCTACGGCCTCCAGTGCACTGCGCTCGAAGGCGGCCGCGCCGTCAGCGGCGGGCACTCGGTCGGCAGGCAGCATGTGCCAGGCTAAGTCCAAGCAGGTGGCGGCAAGGTTTTCGCCGAGCGAATAGGCCGGCTGGAAGTTGATCGAACCGAGCATCTTCTCCTTCAGGTCTTCAGGCATGGGCGCTCCGGTCACGGTGTGGCGGGCATAATGGTTGAAGATCTCGGGGATGGTGGCGAACGACTCGTTGAACTGGGAGGGCATCTCCACGAAGTCGCGGGCTACGGCGGTGCCGCTCAGCGTGTTGTAGTTGCAGTTGGAAAGCAGGCCGTGCAGGGCGTGCCCGAACTCATGGAACATGGTCGAGACCTCGTCCCAGGTGAGCAGGGTGGGCTGTCCTTCGGGTGCCTTGGCGGAGTTGCAGACATTGTAGATGACCGGCTGCTGGCCGCGCAGGCGGCTTTGCTTGGCGAAAGAGCTCATCCATGCCCCTCCGCGCTTGGTCGGACGGCGGAAGTAGTCGGTGTAGAAGAGGGCCATGGAGCGGCCGTCCTTGTCGAAGACCTCATAGACTTTCACGTCAGGGTGATAGGTGGGGATGTCGGTGCGTGGCCTGAACGTGAGGCCGTAGGCACGCTGGGCGGCATAGAAGACGCCGTTGATGAGCACGCTGTCGATGTTGAAATAAGGCTTCACGTCGTTCTCCGAGAAGCTGAACTGTTCCTTTTTCATCTTGGCCGAGTAATAGAACCGGTCGTAGGGTTGCAGCTTGAAGTCGGGGCCCATGGTCTTTCGGGCATAGGCTTCGATGGCCTGTGTCTCGGCCTGCGCCTTGGGCTGGTATTCGGCGATGAGCTTTTTGAGGAAGTCGTATACGTTTTCGGGTGTCTTGGCGATGGTCTTCTCCAAGGAGTAGGCGGCATAGTTGGGATAGCCCATGAGGGTTGCTTTCTCTGCCCGAAGACGCGCGATCTCGGTCACGATGGGGAATGTGTTGTATTTTCCGGTGCCGTCCGCGCGGTGGATGGATGCCTCATAGACGCGGCGGCGCAGGTCTCTGTTGTCGAGATTGGCAAGGATCGGCTGCTGCGTGGTGTTGACGATGACGATGCAGAAGGGTGCCTTTCCGCCCCTGCTCTCGGCGTCTTTGCGGCACTGGGCGATGTCGGCCTCGCTGAGTCCGGCCAGTTCGTCCTGGCTGTTGACCCATACCACGGCGTTGTTAGTGGCCTCGGGCAGCATGTTGCCCCATTCTTGCTGCAGGGCTGAGATGCGCTTGTTGATGGCTTCCATGCGTGCCTTGTTGGCGGGGGAGAGCAGTGCGCCCGAGCGTACGAAGCCCTTATAGACTTCTTCGAGCAGTTTTCGGTCTTCGCCCTGCAGCTTGTCGTGCTCGTGGTCATAGACATATTTGACGCGCTGGAAGAGCTTCTGGTTGAACGAGATTTCGTTTTCGAGGTCGGTGAGTTGCGGCATGATCGCCTTCTGCGTGGCTGCTATCTCGGGCGTCTTGTGGGCCCCTGTGAGTCCGAAGAAGATGCTTGAGGTGCGGTCGAGGAGCAGTCCGCTTTTCTCGTAGGCGAGGATCGTGTTGGCGAAGGTGGGCTTCTGCGGGTTGTTGACGATGCGCGCGATCTCGGCTCTTTGCTGTCGGATGCCTTCCTCGAGGGCCGGTTGATAGTCGGCGGAGGTGATCTTGCTGAAGTCGGGAGCAGCGTAGAGCAGTCGGCTCGGCTGCAACAAGGGGTTGGCGGACAGCGGCTGTCCCGGGGGCACGGCGGCCATGCCGCTCATCAGGGTGGTTGCGAAACCTGCAGTCATGAGGGTCTTCTTCATTTGTAGGTTGATTTTCTTCATAGTGTGGTAACTTGGTTATCCGATATTATTTTTTGGCCGTAAAGATAGGAAAAAAGGCTTGTATCAGCAAAACATGGTGGTTAAAAAAACTTTTCAGCCTAAATCAGGAAAGGACAGAAGGGAGACGCGGTCTGTGCGCATTCGGTCTGCGTCCCCCTTGTCTTTGTCTCCCTCTTGTCCCTTTAGAGTTCTCTTTCTGATGCAGATGGTTCCAAGGAATCCGGAAAAGGATCACTTCGTCGGCTTGTTTTGCCTGTGCGGTTTCATCTTCAGTTTAGGTGAGCGCATGGTGTAAGTCTTGTTTCCAAAAAACGGCTGGCTTGTTATCAGATCTGACACGGCAGTTTGGAGGCTCTTGTCCGCTGACAGTTGCTCGATCATTGATGCATAGAGCTGGTGCACGCTGCCGTCTTTGCGGTCGGGCCAGTTGTAGGCTAAGTATCGGGCATAGGCTAAGCATTTGAGCTTCCATGCGGGTAGGGCATCCTTGAGCGTATAACTTGCTCTGTTCACCATGAACTTCAGGCGCTCCATCACTTCGGTCTTGTCGGCGGTTGAGTCTGCTAAATAGCGGTCGATGATGCTTTCTGCTGCGTCGAACTGCGACTCATTGACGGCTCTTTCTGCCCTTATCATGTCGAGATTGACCTGCTTTCCCTTGAAGTTGCACAGGCTCTCGATGTCGCTGATCTTGCCGTATTTTGTTTCAGCAAACAGCTTAGCGTCCACTTCCTGCTGCGAGTAGCGGCGGCAATAGTCTGCATAGTGGGCCGAAACTTCCTTCAGATAAGGCGTGATACCGTTGACCGAGGTCACGAAGGTGCGCCATACGTCCGGATCATGCAATGTGTGCCCCGCAGCCGTAAGCTGGTCGAAGGCCTGTGTGACGGCTTCCCGCTTGTAGATGGATTTCATGTAGGCAATGTAATGGAGCAGAAAATCCTTTTGCCGGTTGCCGCGGGCATATCCATCGATCAGGTAGTCCGAGCGTCTCTCTGGATCCAGGGCGCTCCTTCCGGTGTCGAGAAACGTTTCCGCAGACTGTGTGCTCGAACTTCTGTGAACCACCTTCTGCGACACGGGATCTATGAAGCAATAGGTGGGATAGACATGCACTTCACATTTGTTGGCTAAGGCTACGCCCTCCCCGTGTTCTGCATCGATCTGCACGCAGATGAAGTGCTCGTTATAAAACAGGCCCACATCGGGGAGCGTAAAAATGTTCTCGGCCATGTTGAGGCATGGTCCGCACCATTCGGTATAGAAGTCAACAAAGACAAGCTTGTGCTGATCTGCGGCTTTGCGGATCACTTCGCTCCAGGTTCCTTTCTCGAATCGGATGCCGTAATTGCCGCCGAAGACTGGGGAGGACAGCGAGGTCAGGACAATAGTCAGAACCTGCAGGAGTTGTTTGTAGCGTTTCATGTCAGTCAACCATAAATTCGTCGTTGCGGGCGAAGGTACGATACTTGTATATAACCAATGGGTTTGCGCCGCAGACAGCAGTGTGCTTCTTCAGGATGGAGGGATTTGCGCCTTCGAGACTGATCTCGATGATGTCTCCCTTGAGCTCGCTGCCTTTGCCGTCTTCGTCATTTCCGTATCTTGAAACGGCCACGAGCATCTTTTTCTCGTTGCGGTGCAGGCAGATGTCTGTGATGACTGCGTCGTCGCCGTAGCCCAAGTCGGCGAGTGACATGATCTTGTCCGACTCTGCCGGCTGTATGCCTGAAGTTACATTGAGGATGTTGTACTTGTAGATCCCTTTTGTCGTATTGAAATAGACGTAGGGCGTATTGCGCAGCATGAAGAACCGGCTCGTCGGCTGTGCAACAGCAGCATCGACAGCAGCGATTGTATTTTCCTCCTCCGAAGTGTCGAATGTTGCAAACTTGACCTGGCCGTTGTTTTCGATCGCCGAGAAGCAGAAACCTACCTGATAGGTATCACTTCCGTAAAACGCCTTATAACCCGGGAATGACGAATTGGGATCAATGTCGGTCAGATCTCCGGAATCAAAAGCATAGAATTTGCCCTGCCGCTCGTCGAAGACACATTGCGTGTAGGTGCAATCCCATCCGGCATTCATATTCTTACCTTTGCTAGGAGTCGGCGTCCGGCCTGTTTCGAACATCATGGGTGAGAACTTACAGTTTTGCTCCTCGCTTCCTTTAAAGTTCGAATAACGAATCTCGGGTGTCCACGAGCGTTCATAGAATATGACATAGATTCCCCCGCCTGCGATCAGATATACAGATTCGTCGTTGAAGATGGATCCATAAGGTGTCCGTCTCCATTGTGTCACGATGCTGTTAATATGTTCGGGGACGTAAGAGGAGTAGTCGGGGACGGGATAAAGTTCGCCGTGTTCAAGCAAGAATTCTTTGTCGATCTTTCCCTTGTTTTCAAGTGTGATGTTGCTAAGTTGTATGAGTCCTTGGTCGCAGATGATCTTGATGCCCCGGCCACCGTATTTTTTGACGAAAGAAGCGGAGCCGTCCACGTAGGTTTGATACAGTTGGCGCGGATGAGTGCCTAACGGTTCGTCGTTGTTTTTATTATAGAACATCGGCGAGAACTCTGCATCCTGCTTGTCCAATCTCAGATAGGACAAGTCTGCCAATCCGTCCTGGGTGCTCACAACCAGAATGCCGTCGGCCGAGGTCGAATAGTTGACGACGAGCTTGGTCGTGAAGAATGTTTTCACCTGAGTTTCCTTGTCGGTCACGGTATAGAGCAAGGTGTAGCTTCCTTGAGAATTTGAGACCTCATAATTCAGGTCTTTTTCCGTTGAGATCACTTTGTTTCCGATCTTCCATTCGTATTCGTACAATGACAGATCTTTGCCTCCTATGGATCCTTCCAAATCGGGCTTGATGCTCAATGTTTCAAATTGGTCAATCTCGACAGCTTCCGGAATGCCGTTCACCGTCACCTCGTTGACGTCGTGATAGTCATAGTTGCCTTTGTCATCATAGCATCCGGCCAGTGCCATGACAATGGCCAGTGCTGCAATATATCTGATTGTTTTCATAAGTGGTCTTGTTTTTCGATTGCTGATTAAATGTCAATAAGGTTGTCAAATCCCACTCGCTTGCCGGTCTCCTCGTCTATGACGACATTGTCCTCCAAGTATGCCTTCAGGGCATTGATATATCGGCTGGCAGCATTGAGAATGTCGACCTTGCTGTAGAACTCTTCCGTATTGAACATTAAGAGTATCTTGTATTTCTGTGGATGATAGTAGCCCAGCGCATAGACGCTCCACCAGCTCGGCTGGTCCACGTAATTATTCATCGAGATCTTGAACTCCCATCCGTTCCGGGGGCCAAGTTTCAATTCGTCAGACTCTATCAGTCGCAGGATGATGGATTTGCGCTCTTTCTTCGTGAACGATGAACTCAAGTGGGAACGGAGCAGGGTAATGGTCAGCGTATCAGACCAAGTTCCGGCATGGAAGACATAAGAGTCTTGCAAAGGCAGATAATCTTCATTGATCTTAGCGGTCGTCTGTCCTTTCACTACGATTCCTTCCTGTACGACTTCCACGCGATAATGCTTGTCGGCTGACAGCTGATCGCCCAGCACGAGGACAGGAATCTTCACATCATACGACTTGGTTTCGTCGGGCAGCAGTCCCATTGACACTGTCAACGAGTCACGCACGATCAGTCTCTTTGCGGCATAATTGGGGTCCTGATACAAGTATTCGAAATAGATTCTTTCTCCTTCTGAATACGGGACATCGATGTCTTCCGAACATGATACCGCCAGAAAGCATGAGGCAAATGCCCATAGTATAATCCGTATATTTTTCATATGCTCATTTGTTATTGATAAATACCATATTCTTTCTCTGCCTCGGGAAGCGGAAAAACAAACACGGAATTGTTGGGGTCGATTTGTATTACGATGTTCAGAATCGGGCTGTTCAGCCTTTTGTATTCGTAGAACAACTGTCCTTCTCCGATGAATTCGCGACGCATCTCAGCGATCAGCACGTCCTGGTTGACGGAAGTCTTGTCGCTTGTTGTACTGTTCGGAATGCGTGAACGCCGCAAGATGTTCAGCGATTCCAATGCGTCGTTCTGTCCTAACCGCATTTTGCATTCTGCTGCAATCAGATACATCTCGGAAAGTTTGATAAGGACCTGCTTCGGATAGAATCGTTTGATGTCTTCATTGGTGTATTTAACGAGATACTTACTTTGTGGCTTGACCCATGTGGAGAACCGTATGTCATCATTGTTGTTGTCAAACAGGTCATTGATATCGGTGGTCAGCGGGAGCGCCGCGCCGCTTGAAGTGGTCTGGGTGACTTTTCCAAGATGCAGATTGCGGGCGTTCGTGAGGATCTCTTTATTCCTCAAGGAGAAGATATGCTCATCATTGAAGAGTATATCTAATGAATCCGGCTGTACATTAATGCTCGAATTGATGTCTACAAGTCTGAACTTTCCAGACTGGATGACGTTTCCTGCCGATCGAAGCGATTCTTCATATTGGCCCTCGTCGAGCAGGACGCGCGCCAAGAGGGCTTCCGCGGCGTAGTAGTTGGCACGTGCAACGTAACGGTCAGCATCCGTTTTGTTGACGATTTCGAACGGGACAGCGTTCTTGATCGGATCGTTTTCCAGTTCCTGCTTGGCCATTTCGAGGTCGCCCTTGATCTTGTCGACGACCGACTTGACACTGATGGCGGGTGTGGATTTCACTCCGAATGTCTCGACATAGGGAATAGCGGTGCTCTGCGGGTCGAGCTTGACATCCGGAGCGAACATTCTCAGCAGGTCATAGTGCAGGTATGCCCGGACAAAAAGGCACTCGCCCCTGATCTGGCGGGCTGTTGCGGCCGGGAGGGAAGATGCTTTTTTGTCAAGCCAACGCAAGATGTTGTTGACCTCGGCGATCACGCCATACATGTTGTTCCAGATGGATGTGATCCGCGATCTGACACTGCTGTTGTCGTAGTGGTAGTCCTTGACGTAATGATACTCATGGTAGACAGAAGCCATTGTCTCATAGTCGTAGACCTGGGCAAGCACGTCGAGCATGCCGAAAGTCAGTTCCTGTCCATACAGATTGGCTGATGACATGTCGGCATAGACGCCTGCCATGGCGTCTTTGAATCCTTGTTCGGTTGAGAAAAGTTTCTCTTCGTCCACGGATGTTTCAGGTTCGACCTTCAGCCAGTCATTGCATGAGGCTAAGCCAAACATGCAGATACTGGCGATCATATATTTTACGAATCTCTTACTCATAACTTTTAGAATCTAACGTTTAAACCAAAGGAAAATGCTCTTGCGTATGGATAGCTGAGTCCTCGTTCCTGCTTGATGGAGGAAATGCGGAACAAGTCGGTCGATGAGGCTATCAGCTTGACATATTCAATGCCGAACTGTCCGAGGAATTTCTTCGGTACGGTGTAGGTCAATGACAGGTTTGAGAGCACCAGAGAGTTGTTGTCCTGGACGAATCTGCTCGTCTGGTAGACCGGCGACTGGTCATCGATGCGTCTGAACATGGTATGGTCTCCCGGTTCTTTCCATCTGTCGTAGAGCACGCGCCTGTCTGCGTTGTAGGTGGGGTTGGCTCCTTCCACCTTGGTTGCAAGTGTGGAGTTGTAGGATTTGCCGCCTACCCTGTAGGTTGCCACGGCATACAGATTGAATCCTTTCCATGCCAAGTTGTTGATCACGTTACCGTTGTATTCGGGTTCTGTATCTCCCACGACGATTTTATCCTTGTAGTCGTAGATGAAGGACAAGGATCCGTCGCGTTTCACGTATACTTCATTTCCGGTCGCGGGATCTATTCCGGCGGAGCGGACAACGTAAATGGCTGTAGTGGAGTTTCCGTTTTCATATTGGTTGACGACTGTTCCGCCTATATTGCTGTCAGCTGCCATGTTGTTCCGCTTATTCATTTCGGCGAGCTCGTTGGAGATTTTCTTGATTTTGTTCGAGTTATGAAAAGCGGAGAAAGTCGTTGTCCAGGAGAAGTCCTTGTGCTTGATCCAGTTTGCAGACAGCCGGGCTTCCCATCCCATGTTTTCCACTTCTCCCACGTTCTCTGTGTATGAAGTGAATCCGGTGGATGGTGCCACGTTCATGGGAAGGAGCAGATTGTCGGTCAATTTGCGGTATACGTCGCCATAGAAAGCCAGTCTTCCCTTGAAAAGTGTCAAGTCGAAACCGAGGTTATAGCTCATGGTCTGCTGCCATTTCAGGTTGCTGTTGCCATATCCTTGAAGGGTTGCGCCCCATGAATCGAGGTAAACGTTGCCTGCCTGGTAATAGTAGCGGGTGATGGCCTGCGAGGATGCAAAGTTGATGTTGCCCGTGCTTCCCATTGACGCTCTCAGTCTCAAGGTGCTGAAGTCTTCGTTCATGAATTTCTCTTTATGGACATTCCATGCCAGACCGAGTGACCAGAAAGGTGCAAAGCGCGAGTCGTTGCCAAACTTGGACGACCCGTCCGTACGGAAAGAGAAGTCTACGTAATAGCGTTCAAGCAGTCCATAGTTGGCGTTGAACAACACACCGAAGAGCCTGGAGATGTCGGAGGTGTCGGTCGGTTTGCTGTTGGCGGCATATTGTTGTGCGTAGTGGATGTTGGCTAAGTTGTCATTCAGGAATCCGGTAGCGGAAAATCCCTGTCCGTGGATGCTGTTGTCGGTGAAGTTGGTGCCGAGGGTGACGTTGATGGTATGTGCCTGGCGGAATGTGTTGTAATAGGAGAGCAGGATATTGCCGTCAAGCGTGGTCTCCGTCGAGTTGAAGAAAGTGGCCCGCCCTTTTTTCTCGATGTCCTGCTCCTCGGCATAGGCGGGTGAGTTTGGCGACACGAATACTTCCTGCTGCGCCAATGCCTTCGTGTAGCTTACGCGGGCTGTCAGGCGGAAGGCGTTGAGGAATCGCCATTCCAAATAGAAGTTGTCCGACCAGGTGGTGGTGCTCGTTCGGTCTTTATGGGCAAGCGTTGCGTTGATGAGCGGGTTGATGTCATTGGTCGAAAGCACCTGCACCATTTTCCCGTCCTCATCATAGATCCGGTCGTAAGGATTCTGCCGGGTGAAGAGGGAGAATGATCCGTAGGGTGAATTGTCGGCATTCAGTTCGGAGATCGTCAGGTCGTTGCGCACGCGGAAGGATTCTCCGATGTTGTAGTCGAGCACTGCTCCTATGCCATAGTTGTTTCGGTCGGATCCCTTCATGACGCCTGCATTGTTGTCATATCGGGCATTGAGCTGATAGCGCAAGTGGTCGTCGCCGCCTTCCAATATGGCAGAATACTTCTGGTAGACGGAGGTGCGCAGGGGCTGGGAGAGCCAGTAGGTGTTGACACCTCTCGCCGCTTCCTGCAGACGGGCATTGTAGAGGCGGTCGTTGGCCAATTGTCCCTCGAGTCCGCCGGCTGCAAAGATGTAGCGTCCGGCCAGCCGCTCGAACTCTAATTTCTCTTTCGCATTCATGAGATTATAGTCTCTCAGGTCGGGTACGGAGACGGTGTAGTTGGCGCTGAAGTCCACTTTGATTTTTCCCGGCTGCGGGCGTTTTGTGGTCATGACGATCACGCCGTTGGCACCGCGAGATCCATACATGGCCGTCGCAGAGGCATCCTTGAGGATCGTAATGTTGTCGATGCGGTTGATGTCATAGTCGTAGACCGTCTGTGCCGAGACCTCTATACCGTCCATGATGTAGAGCGGCCCGTTAGGGTTGTTGCGTGAGCTTTCGGCAGATCCGCGAAGATCGAAGGTGCTTTGTCCGCGGAGCGTGACCTCGGGGACATGGTTGGGGTCGGCTCCGTAGTCGAGTTGCTCTGTCAGACGAAGCGACGGGTTGTAGGCTGACAGCGTTGAGAGCACGTTCGTGGCACCCAAGTCTTTCAGCTGGTCAGCCTTTATGGTCACCTCGGAGCCCGTGTAGCTCTCCTTGGACCGACTGTAGTAGCCGTTGACCACCACGTCCTTGAGCGTGACATCTTCGCTCCCCTGAAGGTATATGTCAACCGGTCCATAGCCGGTGAAGGTTTTCTCGACGGTTTTCATTCCCACATAGCTGATCACGAGCACCTGGCCCGGATCGGCCTTGATCCTGTATCGACCGTCCACATCCGTGGCCACACCGTTGTTGGTGCCTTTGATCCTGACCGTTGCACCGATGGCTGGCTCCTTGTCTACGTCGTAGACGGTTCCGCTGGCGTATCCGTCCTTTCGGCCGTAATGCATGACCTCGGGTTTGAACAACCTGACGAACCGGTCCTTGACACTGTAGCGCAAGGGAGTGTTTTTCAGCAGTTCAAGCAGTGCGGCATCCATCGTGACCGACTTTAGGTTGACGGTTGCCCGGTAGAGTTCGACATCCTCAGAAGTAAACTGCAACTTGTAGTAGCCGGAAAGGCGTTCTACAGCATTCAGGGCCGTGCTCAGTCTTTCATCCGTACACTTGTAAGTGATCCGCGCGCCGTGTGTTAGCTTTTGGGCGAACAATGCGTTTGCAGAAAACAGACATAAAAACAGGACTATGAGAAAGCCCTTTGCTCTACTTTTCTCTCTTCCCTTCATAAACATAAAATTAAGTATGATGTTAGATTATTCACATTATATAAACAGCTGATATACACGAATGGTCACCTCCGTCCGAGGAAAAAACATGTGAAAAAATGATCTCGTGCAAACCGCAGTGCTATGGACGGTTTTGGGGACATCATATGAATGGGTTGCGCGGAGCTATGCTTTGGGCTGCCCGGAGCTATGCTTTTGACGGCCCGGAGCTATGCTTTCGGCCGCCCGGAGCTATGCTTTTGGCAGCCCTTGTTTACAGTGTTGAAAATCAATAAGTTGCGTTATGGCAAAACGGAGGGATGGAGGGATGAGGGATGATGTGATGAGGGATGAGGGTGATGAAATTTTGAAGTTCCGAAGTACTAGGAGTTTCGGGAGTGTAGACATTCGTTTCGAAGCAAATGTCTGTACTCCCACAACTCCTGAAAATTCCACAACTCCTGCGGGAAGAGGACGCTGTTATCTGACGGTCAGCACGTTGCCCTGTAGGGATGTCTGCATGGGGGTGATCTCGCGGAGGCGGCTTAGAATGGCGGAAAGGCTCTGGTGGCGCTCGGCAACGAAGTGCATGCGCTGTCCGAGGAGTGCCGTATCGGAGCACTCGACGCTGACGCCGTAGTTGCGCCCGATCTCGGTGAGGACTTCACGGAGTGAGGTGTTGTCGAAATAGAAATAGCCGTCGCGCCAGTTGGTGTATTTTTCGGTGCTCACGGTCTTGATTTCCATTTGCTCGTCGGCATTGAGCGTGACCTGGGTCCCGGGCCGGATGCGGCACTGCCGGCCTGCTGCCTTGACGGCGACACTGCCGCTGACGAGGGTCACGGTGGCTGGCCGGTCGCTGTAGGATGTCACGTCAAACTCAGTCCCGAGTACGGTGGTCTCCATCTTGCCGGCTCTCACGGTGAATGGATGTGAGGGGTCATGCCTGACTTGAAAATAGGCCTCGCCGCTGAGTTTGACTTCGCGCAGGTTGCCGATGAACCGTTCGGGGAAGACGATGGTGCTTCCCGGATGGAGCCAGACGCGGCTGCCGTCGGGCAGTTCGACGCTGAAGGACTTGCCTTCCTGCACTTCCAAGGTCACGACCTCGACCTTGTCGAGGGTGACGCGGCCGCTTGCGGTGCGGAAACTCAGCAGTTGGTCCTGACCCGTGACGGCGATCACTTCCTTGCCGTTGCCCTCCCGGCTGAGCACGACGCTGCCATGAGAGGCCCCCGGCGTGTAGACCAATGCGGGGTTGGCGGACTTAGTGGCGGGCTCATGGCGCAGGATCATGACCGCTCCGGCAAACAAAGCGGCGATGCCGATGATGATGGCGGCCGTCCGCAATCGTGCTTTGCCGGTGTGTCGGCGGTGGAATGAGGCGAGCTGGGCTTCCACGTCGACTTTCTCGCGCTGCATTCTTAATGCGGTCGTCATGGCCTCGATCTCGCGGCATTGCCGTCTCAACTCGTCGTTCTGTTCCAGTTCGTCGATCAGCGCGGGATCGGCTTCGGCTCCTGCCTCCATCAGGTCGAGTGTCTGTAGGTCGAGTATCGTCAATTCTTTATCGTCCATTCGTGTTTAGATATTTGTTATTATAACGCCCCGGGCGTGAGAAGTGCCACGCTTTTTAGTTATTTTTTAGAGTTCAGTTCCCGTATGATCTTCAAGGCGCGGATGATATGCTTCTTCACCGTACTGACGGTGATGCCGCGCTCGAGCGCCACTTCCTTGTACTTTTTCCGTTCCACATAGCATGAGACGAATATGTCGCGCGTGGGCGGCTGCAGGCTTTCGATCTGCCGGTTGATCTGCTCTTGCAGTTCTTCGCGCTCGATACGGTCGGTCTCGACGGCCATTTCGCGGCTCATGATCGCGCAGTATCGGGCATACTGGCGGTGGCGGGCCTGATGGCGCACATAGTCCAAACAGAGGTTGCGGGTGGTCACGAAGAGATAGGTCTTGGCACTCTGGCGCTCGATGTTGCGGAAGTTGTTCCACACTCTTTCGTAGGCTTCGGAGACGATGTCACGGCATTCGTCCTCGTCGTCCACGTATTGGCGGGCGAAGAAATAGAGCGGGGAATAGTATTTCCGGAAAATCTCGTCAAACTCAGAATTATCTCTCATGTTTCCTAATAACGTATGCAAAAATATAAAAAAATCGGATCTCAATCGTCATCAAGGCGATAAAAGGTTAAAAAAACGATTATTTGAAGGACCGGGCAGGCATCTGCAAGAATTGATAATTTAACTTATTTTCAGTGCATGGTCTGTCAATTCCGGAAGATTTTGAAGTTTTTTCCGCATTATCCGTAACCATTCCCGGCTCTTGTACGTTCTTCAATAAATCTTATAAGCGATTAAACCAAAAAAACACTAAGTATGAAGAGAACCCATCTATTGATGCTCCTGCTGGTCATGTGTTTCGTCACCCTGCCTCTGTCAGCGCAGAACGAGCGCATCAGCATGACGTTCAGCAATGAGCGTCTTTCTTCAGCCCTGCGGCGGTTGGAGAAAGTCAGTAACTTCAAGATTTCGTTTGCCTACCGCGATGTGGAGCCCTACACGGTGAGTGGAGATCTGAAGAATGCAACGCTTGAAAGCGCATTGCGGTTTCTCCTCGCGGACAAGCCGTTGGCCTATACGATCAAAGGCAGGATGGTGGATATCCGCCGGGCCGCCCGGACGGGCCGTCAGCCGGTCGGGTCTGCGGCACGGGAGATTACCGGAACGGTCAAGGATGAGACCGGCGAACCGCTGCCGGGAGCCACGGTGGCCTGCGTACTGCATCAGCAAAACCATGAGGTTTCAACAGCCGTGACAGATATGAACGGTCACTTCAGATTGTTGGTCTCCCCCAGTGCGACGCATCTGACCGTCACTTTTATAGGCTTCAAGGCAGAGACGGTTGCATTGACGGATGCTGCATCCTACGCCATTGTCCTGTCGCCAGATGCAAAGTCAATAGGAGAAGTAGTGGTCAACGGTATGTTTACACGCCGAGCAGAGAGCTATACAGGATCGACGTCAACGTTCAGTCAGAGCGAATTGCAATCGGTGGGCAATCAGAATATCCTCCGCTCGCTTGCCAATTTGGACCCTTCCTTTCAGATAGTGGAGAATCTGGATTTGGGAAGTGACCCGAACTCGATGCCTAACTATCAAATGCGCGGTGCCACCAGCTTCAACCTTCAGGGTGACTATGACGGCAATGCCAATCAACCATTGTTCATCTTGGATGGTTTTGAGACAACGCTTGAGAAGATCAAAGACTTGGACATGAACCGTGTAAGCAGTGTCACTTTGCTGAAAGATGCTGCGGCGAAAGCCATCTATGGGAGCAAGGCAGGAAACGGCGTCGTTGTCATAGAGACAGAAAGGCCGAAATCGGGAAAGATCCGCATCACGTATAATGGTAATCTCAATATCCAGACTCCTGACCTTTCGGGCTACAATCTGATGAATGCGCAGGAGAAATTTGATTGGGAAAATGCTCACAAAAAATACACGGAAGGGCAGGCTTCCATCAATCCGATGGCTGCAGACCTATTATATAAAGAGGTATATGATGCCATCGCTTCGGGTGTCGACACCTATTGGCTGAAGATTCCGCTGCGTACCGGAGTTGGCCAAAAGCACACGGTCTCCCTCGAGGGTGGCGATTCGAAGATTCGATATATCCTTGGCGCTTACTATAATGACATAGCCGGAACCATGAAGGGATCAGGGCGCACGGTCTTTAATGTCAACTCTACCCTTTCTTATACTTATAAGAATATGGTATTCCGCAACATGATGGACTTCACACAGAACTTGTCAAAGAACAGTCCATATGGCAGTTTCTCCGACTATGTCAGCCTGGAGCCTTACTATGCACCATACGATGCGGATGGAAATGTGAAGGAAATACTTGGCTATGAGGCAGTCCTGCTCGATGGATCTTTTGGCTATCCTGTCTACAATCCATTGTATAATGCCTCTCTTAACTCCAAAAACGAATCCAGATACATCGAGTTTCAGGACAATTTTGACATGGATTGGCATATCAATGAGCATTTCCGTTTTACGGCAAAACTATCATATACCCGTCAGGATAACCAGTCGGATTTGTTCTATCCGGCCAATCACACCATGTTTGTAGATTATGATGCGAATGGAATGTCAAACCGTAAGGGACTCTATTCGAAAACTGACGGCTATCTGACCACGTTGATTCTGCAAAGCGGGCTGAACTGGAACAGGACCTTCGGCAAGCATTCGTTTTTCTTTAATGGTACCTATAGCCTGCAGACTCAGTCCATAACCAGTTCGACAACCGCAGCTGAAGGTTTCGGTAATGGTGTGCAAGGGGATATCTCAATGGCCACATCCTATTATCATGACAGTCATCCGACCGGATCAGACAATAAGACACGCGAGATCGGACTTATTGGCTCTTTCAACTATTCCTATGCTGACCGTTATCTGATTGATGCAAGTTACCGTGCGACAGGATCTTCTGTTTACGGCTCAGACAATCACTGGGGAAACTTCTGGTCGTTGGGAGCAGGATGGAATATACACAAAGAGAAGTGGTTAGCGGGTAACGAGCTGATCAAGCAGCTGAAACTCAGATATTCATTAGGATATACCGGAACTCAGAATTTCAATCCCTATCAGGCCCGGGCACGTTATCAGTACGGTACGATCTTCTATGATGGCAGAATGGGAGCTACATTGATGGCTATGCCGAATACCGGCCTGCAGTGGCAAAAAATATATGATAACAATATCGGACTTGATCTTGCCTTAGGTAAATTCCTTATTGGAAAGTTCGAATATTATGTGCAGAACACCAACAATATGCTAACTGATATTACGATACCTTCATCCTCCGGTTTTACAACTTATAAGGCGAATATGGGTGAAATCCAGAATAAAGGTTGGGAAGTGGACTTGAGTTTTACCCCGTGGCGCAACAACAAGACCCGCTCTTGGGTGACCCTATCAGCTTCTGCGATGCATAATAAAAACACGATTCGTAAGATCTATGATATCTTCGATAAGATAAATAGCGATGCTGATGCTGCACTCAACTCCTCTTTATCTTCCGGAGAACCCTCCTCGAAAGAGGCTTCGGCCTATCGCGCAAATACAACCCGTCCTGCTACCAAATTCTATGAGGGCTGCAGTATGACTGCTATCTGGGGTATGCGTTCATTAGGCATAGATCCAATGTCGGGCAATGAGATGTATTTGGACAAGAACAATAATGCCACCTACACATGGAGTTCGGACGATCAGGTCGTTATCGGAGACACTTCTCCAAAGATTCATGGGAATATCGGACTTACCGCGGGCTACAAAGGTTGGACGTTGAATCTCTCGGCTCGTTATAATGCTGGTGGAGACATTTACAACACTACATTGATCGACAGGGTTGAAGACGTGACGGGATATGGCAACTTGGACAAACGTGTAAGCGAAACATGGACCAATCCGGGAGACCATACAGCCTATAGAGCCATATCAATGATGGATAATCCAAACCTGTTCCAGACAAACATGGTGACTAAACCAACGTCACGATTTGTGCAACGCAATAATGAGCTTTATGTGTCGAGCGTCAACCTCGGCTATGAATTCTTCAATTCAGCCTGGCTTCGCAGAGCCGGCATAGAGCGTCTGAAGATCACCTTCTATGCGGATGAGCTTGCCCGATTGTCTACCATTAAAATTGAACGAGGGCTCACATATCCTTTTGCTAGAAACTTTTCGTTGTCAGCAAGTGTTACATTCTAACTTTTCAAGTGTATCATATGAAATTACATAAATTAAATCAATTATTAGGAATCTGCGTCCTTTGCTCAGTGCTTACTTCATGTAATGACTGGTTGGATGTGCAACCCAACACCGATGTAGACAGAGAGAAGATCTTTGAGAACGAAAGTGGCTATGCCGATGCGACGAGTGGTATCTATGCCTCCATGAGCAACAATAAGCTCTATGGAAGCAATCTGAGCTGGTATCTGCTTGAATTAATGGGTGGCGGAGCTTATTCGTTCGGTGGCATCAATATGAATTACCAGAAGTTTTGTTTCCATCCTAATACGCCTTATACTTACTTCCAGACCTGGAGGAACAGTTCTACGGACCTGATATGGAGCGGCGAATACAACGTCATAGCTAACATCAATTCAATGTTGCAGACCATTGATGCTGACAAAGACAAGTTTGCAGGAAGTGACTATAATGTCTTCAAAGGTGAAGCTCTTGGTCTCAGGGCCTTCCTTCATTTTGACATTCTGCGCCTTTTCAGTGATGCCTATGCGGGCAGTGCATATTCTCCGACAAAGACATATATGCCTTATGTGACAGACTTAAGTTCAGATGTCTATCCGCTTCTGACTGCTGATTCCGTCTGTGAAAAGATGCTCAGGGATCTCAAAGAAGCCTCAGAGTTGTTGAAGTCGGATCCTATGTATACGGGAGAGGAACCTTCAAAGTATGTCTGCAGTACGGTAAGTGGCAACGCCACCTATCGTTCGGAGTACAATATATATGACTGGCACAACCGTCGTTTCCATTTTAACTATTATGCAGCCATCGCGACCATGGCGCGCATCTATCTGTGGAAAGGTGACAGGGAGAATGCCTTGAAGTGTGCCAAGGAAGTCATTGACGCCCAGCCGCAGAAATTCCCGTGGGTCAATCCTGCGCTTATTGCCAATACGGCAAGTACAAGCAAGAACAACATCTCGAAGGATCGTACGTTCTGTACCGAACAGATCTTCGCGCTGAACGTGACGAATCTGGCGGACAAAATAGACGGATACCTGTGGGAGGGCAGTGTTTCCTTTGCCACATCGACTGTTCTCATGGGGATGAACACGGACTATCTGTTTGACGCATTGACCCGTGACTCTGACCCCCGTTATGTCTATCTGCGCGCGGCCTATCTGAGTGATTACAGCATTTCGACCAAACTCTGGCAGGACGACGATGCCAACGAACAGTATTTCCCATGGGCCAAGTACCGCATTCCATTGATCCGGGTTTCGGAAATGTATTATATCGCTGCCGAGTGTGAGCCGGATCTTGCAAAGGCGACAGAATACCTGGAGCAGGTGCGCAGGCATCGCGGCCTCACGCCGTTCCCGCTTGATTGCTCGACGAAGGAGGAGTTGCAGGCCGAGATCGGGAAAGAGTATCGCAAGGAGTTTGTCAGTGAGGGTCAGTTGTTTTATTATAAGAAACGCATGAACGAGGATATTGTCAATGTCTCCCGTTCGGAGTCTTTCACGATCACGCCTGCTATTTACACCATGCCGCGTCCTGATGACGAAGACACTTACGGTAACCGAAACTAAAATAATGAATCATATGAAACAGATTGCTTATATCCTCCTGATCGTAGCCTCCATCTTTGCGGGATGTTCGACGGATGAGATTGAGAAGTGGAATAATAATACGGCGCTTATCTGGTTTACGGACACGCTGAGCGATTTTACGTTTATGAGTACCAACACCCCGGTTGGCGAAAGCTACTTGGTGTCCATTCCGCTCACGACAGCAGCCGTTGTCAGCGGCCGTGACCGTGAGGTCAACGTCGAAGTGAGCAGTGGCCCTCTTGACGCGCGCACGAAATTTGAAGTCCAGAAGCCGGTTCTCTTCCGGGCAGGTCATACGGTGGATACCATGTTTGTCCGCGTCTACAATGACAGCCACTTGACTACGACGCATGATACCCTGATATTCAAGATCCAGCCTTCTGCCGACTTCACGCCCGGGCTTAACGGTTACCTGACCACGAAGCTCAGCATCTTCAACGGTTTGCCGAAGCCCTCTTGGTGGAATGTCAATATGGACTATTACTTAGGTTATTTCACTCAGCTCAAGATGCAGATCTATCTGATCGTGACCGGAGGTGATGAGACACCCTTGGATGAAGACGGATATCAGGGCAATCAGTTCCAGTATATCCGCTATCTGCTCAATGACTACGTGAAAAGGAATCACATCACGTATCCCGAAGGGGACGAGCATGCGGGCGAGATGCCAAGTTTTTCAAGAACAAGTTATTAAAAGGAGAATGACATGAACAAGGTGAATGTAAAATTATTGTTGTCATTATTCATCCCATTGCTGATGGGAAGTTGCTATAATGATATGGGGGGCAACGATTTTGACACTGTCCTGCCTGACGTATCCATCGTCATACCGGCTGAGGCTTACAGCACTGGTATCGGCTCCCAGATAACGATCGTGCCTGAGATCAAGACGGATATCGACACGACAGACCTGAAGTATTACTGGGAGGTGCGCAGTGACTCAACGAATGAGCGCGGGTCCAAGATCTTCCGCTCGTTGGTTCCCGACAGCCAGCAGGGAAAGATCCTGCATTATACGGGCAAACTTGACGCGAACATATCTGTGCTCAACAATTCCTATCCCTGCCGTCTGCGGGTCCATCAGGTGAGTACGGGCCGCGACTTCTACAGTGCAAGCACCTTTACGATCACTCTCTCGGGTATCACCGGACTGATGATCCTGCATGGCGACAACAGCGGCACCGAGATCGGCATGCTGCAGGACGGCGACTTTACTCCGGCCGCGATGTCCATCCCGGCCACCCCTGTAGTCGTGCCTGATTTATACTCCTCCAGCAATGGCTCCAAGCTGCCGGGAGCTCCGTTGTCCATTACGCAGACCGTGACCAATTACATCTCTGCCTACGGAGCATATTATCCCTCCTTGAACGAGCGATGTGGAAAGATCCTGACCCTGACGAGCAACGGAGCGACATGGATCAACAAGGACGGATTCGAGCGTCTCGGCGACTGGAATACGGCATTCTATGCTCAGGGCAGTGAGGCTGTCAATCAGAACAAGCCCAAGGGAATTTTCGCCTATCAGCTATATCTTTACGCCTTCGATGGTACCGACGTCTTCATCCAGAGTCCTCTTCAGCAGAAATACTTCCTCTTTGCTGAAGTTACAGACAGTACCGTCTATGCGGACAAGAACACCTACACTTTTGAACCGCAGTTCATTACCACGACCGGAGGAACATACCCTATCATGATGTATGCCAATTCCGTCAATGGCGACAAGACACACAAAGGATTCTTCGGACTGCGCACGGGCAACCCCGGTTACATGACCCGCTACGGCATGATTCTTGACAGTAAGAACGATCCGGCAGTGTTCAACCCCGGCAACATGCATGCTGATATCGTCAAGATGGCATGGGATGGGCGCCGCCATGTCATGGCAGTCCTGAAGGGCGACGCTGCCAATGTGCTCTATCCGGACAAGTTCTTTGCGGTCGACCTGAATCCTTCTGCGACTCCTGTGACAGGCTCGGTGACTGCCTATAGCGGCATTGGGCAGTATCTCTACAATCTGTCGGCGCTTCCAAATATCGACAATGCCGTTGCCTTCGAGTTCGGGACTACGAGCAACATGTGCTACTACGCAGCCGGAAGCAAGGTCTATCAGTATAATTGTGATGCCGGTAACATCGGCTCACCCAGGGAACTCGGCATGACCGACGGATCGTCATGGGATCCGAAAGGAACGGTGACGATGATGAAGATGCTTGACAATTCACAGAACACTCCTACCCACAACACCAAGGAAGCGATCCTCATGGTCGCTGCCTATCAGGGAAGTAACGCTGTCCTGTGGGCTCTCCACATGGATACGATGACTGGTCGCATCAGCAAAGCCGTTGAATACAGTGCAGCCACAGTGCCCGACTGGAAATTCGGCCCCATCAAGGACATCTATATTAAGGCAATGTAAAGTAACAGCATAAAAGAAAAATGAAAAAAACAGCAGTATTAAGCCTGATGGCACTTGTGTGCCTGTCAGGCAGTGCCCAGCAGACTAAGGGCGCTTCATCAGCGGCCGAAGCCGCTAATCCACGTTGGAAATCGATGCAGGCAACGGTCAAACCATTCATCGAAAAGCAGGCAGCTATCCGGAGCGAGATGATGACCTGGTACAAGGACTATCAGCAAAGGGTCAAGGAAAAGGGGAAGCAGGCTTCGCTCAAGGACGATACCATCAAGGCCAATGAGTATCAGAAGCAGTGGGATGCAGAGCAAGCCAAGGTGCTGGCAGTCTATAAGGATTATGTCAACAAGAATCTGAACGACTCGCTGTCCGCCTCGCTGCTTACCCCGATCTTTAATCAGTACAACTTGCCCGACAGCGACCTGACAGCCGCGTTCCACATCATCGAGCACGCCGGACCGCAGCTTAAGGCCGCCAAGAAGTTCCAGAGTTTCAAGTCGTATATCAGCGGCAAGGCCCATTTCAGGGTCAACCAGAAGTTCACTGACTTTGAATCCGAGGACACGCTTGGCGTCAAGCACCGTCTATCGGACTATGTCGGGAAGGGTAAGTTTGTATATGTTGACTTCTGGGCATCATGGTGCGGTCCCTGCCGGGCGGAGATTCCGAACGTGAAAAAGGCCTATGCCATGTTCAAGGATAAAGGCTTCGACGTCGTCAGCGTGTCACTTGACGAAGGCGCACGGGCATGGAAATATGCCATCAAGGCGCATGATATGCCCTGGGCCCAGCTGTCTGACCTCAGGGGGTTCCAGTCGGATGCCGCCAAGGCATACGGTATCACGGCCATCCCGGCCACGCTGCTCATTGATCCGGACGGCGTCATCATCGGCACCAATCTGAGAGGATCGCAGCTCCCCGATGAGATTGCGAAACGCATGAAATGATCCGTAACCGGTCATTGGTGACCGGAACGGATGTTGCCAGATGACCGGACGGATGGGCTGCCGGGTTGCCGTAGGCGTAGCAGACGGTGTCAGAGCAGCCCGGAAACCATGATGCCGGCATGCGGGCGAAAGCCATCGGGAATCATCAGTAATCAGGAATGAATGCGGTTCAGCGGTCTGATGGCTGTCTGGGGAAAGAGATAATCCCGGGAGATCATGAAGGTCTTCCGGGATTATTCTTTTGTCCTTTCCGAGATGGCCCAATGGGCCGTCTGCTCCATCTGCCGCACGGCCCGCGGTCACTGCACCTCTATCCGGTTGCCGGTCTTCGTCACCCGGACGCGTTCCATCTGGTTGAGCATCTGCAGGATGTGGTCGATGGTGGAGGAACGTTCGGCCACAAAGTGGATCTTGTAATGGAGGAGGGAGGTGTCGAGGAATGCGACGTCGCAGTTGTAGTTGCGCCCTATGTCGCGCATGACCTGCAGGAGGTCCACGTTGTCATAGTAGAGGAAGCCGTCGCGCCAGTAGGTATAGCGGTCGATGTCGGTGGCGGTGACGGTCTGCGTGCCGTCTTCGGCGATGCGGGTCTGCTGTCCGGGCGTGATCGTGAGCTGCTGGCGGGGCGTGGTGACGCTCACGCTGCCGCTGATGAGGGTCACCTCCGGCTGCTCGTGGGGGTTGGCCTTGATGTAGAATTCGGTCCCGAGCACGGTGGTCTCCATTTTTTGGGTGCGGACGATGAAGGGATGCCGCGGGTCGTGGGCTACGTCGAAGTAGGCTTCGCCGTCGAGTTCGACGGTGCGGTTGCCGCCTGCGAAGGTGGTGGGAAAGGTGAGGCGGCTGTCGGCGTTGAGATAGACGCGGGTGCCGTCGGCCAGCTTCACCCGGTAGGTGTTGCCCTTGGGGATGGTGATCGTGAGTGATTCGGAGGTGGTGGCGAGGTCGAGCGCGTCCACTTCCTGCTGCCGGTTGGCAGGCAGGGTGACGCGGGTGCCGTTGCTGCGTGTGAGGGCCACGGCCCGGGGATGTGTGTCGGCGTGATAGACGAGGCCCGGTGTGGTCTTGGCGAGGGTCTGCTCTGCTTTCCGCCCGCCGGTCTTGGGGCGCAGGATGATGACGGCGACGGCGATGACGGCCGCAGCCATCAGGGCGTAGCGCACGGCGGTGAGCCAGCGGGGGTGGCGGGGGGCTGCCGGCTGGTCGGCCTGCTGCCGGTGGGCCTTCATGAAGCGGCGGTATTCGGCGTCGATGTCCACGGGGGTCCGTTCTGCACGCAACACTTGCCCGGCGGCAAAGAGGTTGCGCTGGGCTTCGGTTTCTTCGGGTGTCATCGGCTGCTGCGGCAGCGGGTCGAAGCGGTCCGTTCGGGTGTCGGTGTTTGCTGGTTCGTGTTTCATCTTCGTATTATAATACTTTTTCGGAGGGCAAAAGGTTACGCTTTTTATGCTTTTTTTATTCTTGCCTCCCGGATGGTCCGCAGCGCGGCCACCATGTGTTTCTTGACGGTGCTGATGCTGATTCCGCGGTCTTCGGCCACTTCCTTGTATTTCTTTCCGTCCACGTAGCAGGCCGTGAGGATCTCGCGCGTGGTCGGGTTCATGGCGCTGAGCACTTGCCTGATGACGTGGGTGCGCTCGTCGTTCTCGGCCATTCCTTCGTCGGTCATGACGTCTTCGGTGACCGCCTTGTAGTAGGCGGCGTATTGACGTTCGAGCTGCTGGTGGGAGAGATAGTTGATGCAGTTGTTGCGCACGGTGCGGTAGAGATAGGCCTTGACGGTCTTCTCGTCGATCTCGGCGAGCCTTTTCCATACGCCCTCGAATGCTGCCCCGACGATGTCGCGGCATTCCTCTTCGTCGTTGACCATGTTGCGGGCAAAACAGAAGAGCTGCATGTAGTAGCCTTTGAACAGGGCTTCAAAAGCGTTATGATCTTCCACCTTTTTATATATATGACGGCAAAGATACAAAAAAAATGTCTATCCGTGGGCCGCGGTTTCCATAAAAGATGCGCGCTTCATGCGTGTCCCGCCGGCGGATGATAGTTGCGGATTCTGCGGAGCTATCCTTTGGGCGCCCGAGAGCTATGCTTTGG
>ONHE01000173.1 GCA_900317545.1 uncultured Prevotella sp.
CTCTCATCCCTTCATCTTCTCCTCTCCAGCTCTCTTTGTTTGCTTCATCCTCTCATCCTTTCATCTTCTCCTCCCCTCATTAGGGCGTTTCGTCGAACGCGGAGGGGACCTGATGCTTCTCCGTGAAGGGTGAGTTTGCGCACGGAACTCTTTCAGATGGTGTAGGGAGAGGATGGCTGTGAGGATAGAACGCCAAAGCGTGGCGGCAGCTATACCGTCACGCTTTGTGGGTGATTTGTCGTCAGTGACCGGACGTTATGGGCAGTTTTCGGCAGAAAGAGCGTGCTGCGCGTGACAGCAAGGATCGTCTGCGATCAGACGTTGAGATCCACTTCCACCGGACAATGATCGCTTCCGAAGATGTCCGTGTGGATCTTTGCGTCAGTCAGTTGATCGCGCAGCCGGTCCGACACGAGGAAATAGTCGATACGCCAGCCCGTGTTTCGCTCTCGTGCACGGAAGCGGTAGGACCACCAGCTGTAAGTGACCTGCTCGGGATAAAGCGTACGGAAAGTGTCCGTGAAACCACTTCCGAGAAGCATCGTCATCTTTTCACGCTCCTCATCGGTGAAACCTGCGTTTCGCCGGTTGGTCTTCGGGTTCTTGATGTCGATCTCTTCGTGAGCCACGTTCATGTCTCCGCAGACGATGACAGGCTTCTTCGCGTCGAGCTGTTTGAGGAATGCGCGGAAGTCATCCTCCCACTGCATGCGGTAGTCAAGCCGTCTGAGCTCGTCCTGCGAGTTAGGTGTATAGACCGTGACAAGATAGTATTTGTCCATCTCCATGGTGATGACCCGCCCTTCATGATCATGCGCTTCGGTGCCCATGCCATAGGTGACGCAGAGCGGTTGGTGACGTGTGAAGATGGCTGTACCGGAATATCCCTTCTTCTCGGCATAGTTCCAATACGACTGATAGCCATCGAATGCGATATCTAATTGCCCCTCCTGCATCTTCGTCTCCTGCAGGCAAAAGAAGTCGGCATCAAGCTTTTTGAAGGCTTCTTTGAAGCCCTTGCCTACGCAGGCACGTAGTCCGTTGACGTTCCAAGATATGAATTTCATCGTTGGTCTTTGTTTGTTCAGATTTTCTTTCCGGTATATATGATTGCCATTTCTGTGAAGTAGGAGCTGTGCGTTCCATCAACGTACATTCCGGCTGCGACGAGTTGGAGGGTCTGCGTAGTCATGTTGCCCACTCCGTAGGAGTAACCGCCTTGGTAGAAGGGGAATTTCAGCTCGTGCGTGCCGCCGTTGTATTCCACGCTGACGGTAGCCGTCTGCGGTGCGAGGGTGAACTGATAGGGTGCAGAGATGCTTGAGAAAGAATAGTAATAAGCCTCCAGCTTGATCATCTCCTCCGATGCCTCGAGCGCTTTCTTGATATCTGCGTCAGTGACACCTTTCGCTAACTGCGATGCTGGAAACTCCGCGAAAGTGATCTTGTTGTTGTCTGCCGCCCACTTCTGGCTGCCCAAAGAGTCGGTCTGCGTCAGCATGTTGTTCTGGATGACGCCTGTGAAGAGCGATCCGTCATAGGTTCCTGCCATGCTGGCTATGCTGGTCCGCATCTGTTCTTCGGTGATCGTGTCGGTCGTATCGTCACCAAAACAGGAGGTCATGATCAATGTCACCGCCGCCAGACAGAGCGTGACGGCAAGGATTCTTCTTGTCTTTATCATATCTATATGGATTTAATGTGTCGTGCGTAAATGGTTTGCAGTCTTCGGGAAGATCATCTGTGCGGCAGCCGCTTCTATATTCTTTTCGACTCGCCCTGCAGCAAGTTCATGAACTCGCTGCGCGTCTTGGCCGATCCGAACACACCGCTGTAGGCGCTTGTCGTGGTGATTGCATTCTGCTTTTCTACGCCGCGCATCTGCATGCACATGTGTTTGGCCTCGATGACCACCATCACTCCCTGTGGCTTCAGCGTCTCCTGGATGCACTGCATGATTTGTTCGGTCAGTCGTTCCTGTACCTGCAGGCGGTGGCTGTATATGTCCACCACGCGTGCAATCTTGCTTAAGCCCGTGATATATCCATTGGGAATGTAGGCCACATGCGCCTTGCCATAGAAGGGGAGCATGTGGTGTTCGCACAAGGAGAAAAAGTCGATGTCTTTGACGATCACCATCTGGTTATACTTTTCGGCAAACAGGGCATCGGTCAAGACCTTGTGCGGGTCTTCCGTATAGCCTCGGGTGAGGATCTGCATGGCCTTTGCCACGCGCATGGGTGTCTTCTCCAATCCATCCCGGGATGGATCCTCACCGATCAATTGCAGGATGGAGTGATAGTGGTGTGCGAGGTCTTCGAGGCCCTCGCGGTATTTGTTATCTGTGTTCATATTAGTATTGGACGGTAATCTTGCCCCTCACGATGATTGCGGAGCGGTAGCCTAACTTCTTGATGTTCGTGAGCATGCGGTTCGCTTCCTCATAACTGCGGTAGTTGCCCACATGACATATCCAGCGGGGAGAATAGAAATGAACGTAGATAGGCTCGTCCGGGAACTTCATCTTGATATTGTCCCTGATGCTCTCCGCTTTCAGACGTGCGGCTCGGGTGTTGCCTCCGGCGTAGGCCTGTACGCGGTATCCGGTCACCTTATAGCTTTTGCGCATGACCTTCTTGCGCATGTCGATGGTCGGGATCTCCATCTCATTGTCTGTGTCATTGTCTGTCTGTCGGGGTGGAACGGACTCATGGTGGGTGCTGTCGGGTTTCTTTGCCGGTGTGTCCTTGGTATGGTCAGTCTGCTGTTTGGCTGTGCCAGTCTGCGGACCGGCTGTCTGTGCCGGTCGGTTCGGTTCGGTCTTTGCCTGCGGTAGGGTCGGTGTGGTCTTGTCCTTTGCTGCATTCCCGGCTGGCTGCTGGCTCTTTTTGCCATTGACAAGATCACTGATGGCCTTGCTTTGCGTGACGGTTACCGTCCCTTCGCCTGCTTTCCGCTGCTGCAAATGATCAAGGTAGGTCTGGGCATTGGCGGTCTGCGTCATACCCACTGCTAATAATATCAATAGGAAGAGTTGCTTCATGTACCCAACGTTCAATGAAAAAAGAAACCGTGGACTTGCCTCTGCACGATCCGCTGGCGGGCGTGCGGCAAGTCCATGGCTTTACGGATGACTTATTACTTCCAGGCATCTATGATGGCCTTAAAGTCGCCTGCTTTCAGCGAGGCGCCGCCGATGAGGCCGCCGTCAATGTCAGGTTTGGCGAACAGATCAGCCGCATTCGAAGGATTGCAGCTTCCTCCGTAGAGGATGGACGTGTCTTCTGCTGCCTCCTGACCGTATTTCTCGGCAATGATAGAGCGTATGTATGCGAGCATCTCCTCTGCCTGATCGGAGGTCGCTGTCTTGCCTGTTCCGATGGCCCAGATGGGTTCATAGGCCAGGATAATGTTCCTCCATTCTTCCGAGGAGAGGTTGAATACGGATGCTTCCAGCTCAGCTTTGACCACCTCGTTCTGCTTGTTGGCCTCGCGCTCTTCCAGGGTCTCGCCGCAGCAGAAGATCACTTTCAGGCCGTTGGCAAGCGCGAGCTGAACCTTTTCCTTCAGGATCTCGGGTGTCTCGTGATAATACTGACGGCGCTCTGAGTGTCCGAGGATCACGTACCGTGCCCCTGTGCTCTTGACCATGGCGGCAGATACTTCGCCCGTATATGCACCCTTTGCCTTGTCTGCGCAGTTTTCGGCCCCCAGGCCGACTACTTCAGGATCCAGCACTTGTGCCACGCTGGCCAAGTGGATGAATGGCGTGCAGATGACAACATCGCAGTTTGGCTTGTCAGCCTGCAATGCTTCGTTGATCTCTTTTGCCAGTTCTACGCCTTCCTGCAGGGTCTCGTTCATTTTCCAGTTGCCTGCAACGATTTTCTTTCTCATATCTCTTTTGTTGTTTATAAAAAGTTTATATAGTTTATTCGATTGTTCTTTACGCCTCAGCCATTGGGTCCACATCCAGAGTCTGTCAGCCATTGTGAGGAGTAATAGGGGCAATATGAACCAGAGGAAGATCTTCACAATCTTGTCCGGAAGGCTGTTGGGAGCCATCTGTCCGATGGACAAGTCTTCGAGGGGAGCGTTCAGTTGGCCTTCCGGGGGCAGGTCGTTGTGGCTCCATTTCTGGATGATGGTGCCGTCTTTGAGCAGCAACAGCCCCGGATTGGATCTGATGATAGTCTTCAAGGTGACTTCATCGGTCGCGCAGAAGGGGTATTCCGCCCCTGTGATGTCACACCAGTGCCTGATTGCCTTGTCCCCGCTGGCGGTCAGACAGTAGAACGGATAGCCGTTGTCCTGCGCATATTCATAGAGCTGGTCGATGCTTCCGAAGTTGCTGTCATCGGATTTTTCCAAGTGCGGAGCGATGAGCAGGAAGGTGTAACCTTTGTGCGAGAGCACAGCGTCCGTGATGTCTTCCCCGGTGCTGAGGTCCTCGATGGAGAAGTCGTGGATGGGCGGCGTGTATCCTTCCTTGGTCTGCACGGTCTTTGAGTCGACAAATTCCCAGGTTGAATCGGGATAGTCATCGAGCGTGAACGTTTTCTTCTGCCCGTTTTTCTGGAGGATGAAAGTGGTCTCGAATTCGGGCTGCGGCGCACCTTCGGGAATCTTCATGCCTTCGGGGATGTTGGCTCCGATGTGGTAAGGACGGAAGTCTAACGGAGGCAGGTGATAGATGCTGTGGCCGCTCGAGACCAAGATGAAGAGAGCGGTATAGTTGATCGCGATCCATTGGGTGGACTTTGAGAGGAACCGGACCATCCGCAGCGGCCATCTGAAGACGGTCAGTGACGCGGCAAGAAGTATGATGTTCTTGCCCAGGGTCTCCATATTGGTGAGCTTCAGCGCGTCACCGAAGCATCCGCAGTCTTTGACCGGGTCGGCGACGGCTATCCACACGGTGATGAGTGTCATCACGGCGGTGAAGGCCAGGATGATCTTTGAGACCAGCCGACGGTGGATGGCGAACAGCAGAAAGATGCCTAAACAGAATTCAAGGGCCGACAGCGCGACCGACGCGACCAGCGTGATCCAGTCGGGGAAGAGTCCGGCGAGCCCAAGTGCCGTCAGATAATCCTGAATCTTATACTGCGTCCCGAGAGGGTCGATGGCCTTGACGTATCCCGAGAAGATGAAGGTCGCGGCAATCAGAAACCTACTGAGGTTGGTCAATATGGTCTTAATCTTGTCCACTGAGTTTGATCACGCCGAAGACGGCATAGTTGATAATGTCCATGTAATTGGCGTCGATGCCTTCCGAGACGGTTGCTTCGCCGTTGAGGTCTTCGAGTTCCTTGCAGCGCTGGATCTTGGTGAGGATGAAGTCCGTGTAGCTGCTGATGCGCATGGCGCGCCATGCTTCATCGTAGTCATGGTTTTTCCGGAGCATCAACTGTAGCGCTTCGGCGGCGTGTCGGTCATAAAGCGCGAGTGCTTCCGCATTGTTTATGTCGACCTGGTCGGCAAAGCCCTTCTCGAGCTGAATCAGTCCGATGATGCCGTAGTTGATGAGTGCCACGAACTCAGACCTGATTCCTTCGTCGATCAAGGCTTTCTTCTTGATCTCGATCGATCGTATGCGCTTGGCTTTGATGAAGAGCTGATCGGTCAGTGACGAGGGCCGGAGGATGCGCCATGATGCACTGTAGTCGTGCAGCTTGTGCTCAAAGAGGGTGCGGCATTCCTTCATGACGTTGCGGAACTGGTCTTCCGTTGTGATAGATTTGTCTGCCATAATTGTCTGCAAATGTACGCATTTATCCCGAAACAGCCAAAAATGTCTGTCTTTAGTGTCGGGTGTTTAGTGTTTTTTAATCAACGGTTTTCCCCTTGTCTGCGATGGATGACGCGTACGGTGCCGCACAGGGCATCGTATCTGATCTGCAGGGAATCCTTGCGGATGCCGAGGAAGTTGCGCTCGCGGATGGTCCGGGCTTGGCGCTGCAGGATGGTGACGGCTTGAAGGGCGGAGTCTGTGCGCGCGATGTCCTGCTGGACCATCTTCAGATAGGCGTCCTGCCAGATGCGGAGCGACTTCTTCCGGGCCTCGAGGGCGTTGGGATGGTTGACGCGGAGCTTGCGGATCGAGTCGAGGGCTTGCCGGTATCTTCCCTGGGCATAGAGCGCTTCGATGTGCGACATCAGCGGTGCCGCCTTCTGGTCTTCGGTCTGCTCGCAGCCCGCAAGCAGGGCGGCCAGCAGGCATGTTGCAACTGTCTTCTTCATCATGGGTACAAAAATAGTAAAAATATTGCAGATGCGGGCCGACCGGCAGCTTAAAATTCTTTTTTCTGCGTTCCTATATGTCGATTTAAAATATTACCTTTGCAGTCAAATTCAATGAATGATGAGAAATCTATCGAATGCGGATCTGGCGCGCATCCTTGATCGGGACATCTTCCGAAAGATCGGTGAGGCGGCCGATTCGCTGCGTTTAGACTGCTATGTAGTGGGCGGCTACGTGCGCGATCTGTTTCTTGAGCGCCCCTCGAATGACATCGACGTCGTTGTCATCGGCAACGGCATCGCTGTGGCCGAGGCCTTGCAGGAGCGGCTGAAAGGGCGCACGCATCTGTCGGTGTTCCGCAATTTCGGTACGGCGCAGGTGAAATGGCGTGGCTTGGAGATTGAGTTCGTGGGGGCAAGGAAGGAGAGTTACAGCCATGAATCGCGCAAGCCGCATGTCGAGGACGGCACGTTGGAGGACGACCAGAACCGCCGCGACTTCACCATCAATGCCATGGCAGTCTGCCTGAACAGTGGCCACTTCGGCGAACTCGTGGACCCTTTCGACGGCCTCTACGACTTGGAGGACGGCATCATCCGCACGCCGCTCGATCCGGACATCACCTTCTCCGACGACCCGTTGCGCATGCTGCGCTGCGTGAGGTTTGCCGCGCAGCTCAATTTCTTCATTGATGACGAGACTTTCGAGGCTCTCGGGCGCAACGCCGAGCGGCTCAAGATCGTCAGCGGGGAGCGCATTGCCGACGAGATGAACAAGATCATGCTCACCCGGACGCCCAGCAAGGGATTCGTGGACCTCCACCGCACCGGCCTGTTGGAATTCATCCTGCCCGAGCTATCCGCCTTGGACATCGTCGAAACGAAGAACGGACGCAAGCACAAGAACAATTTCTACCATACACTCGAGGTGCTCGACAATCTCTGCCGGGCACAGGAAGCGCGTCTCGCGGACCTGCGAGAGGAGATCGCCGAGGCCGGTGAGGCCACTGAAAAAGGTCGTGACGTGCAGGACCAAATAAACCGGTTGCAGGATCACATGCTCTGGCTGCGATGGGGAGCGCTGCTCCACGACATCGGCAAGACACGCTCGAAGCGTTTCGATCCGCGGTTCGGGTGGACCTTTCACAACCACAATGTCATCGGCGCGCGGATGGTTCCCGACCTCTTCCGGCGGCTCAAACTGCCGTTGGATGCCAAGATGAAGTATGTCCAAAAGCTTGTCGACCTGCACATGAGACCCATCGCGATCGCCGATGACGAGGTGACTGACAGTGCCGTGAGACGGTTGGTCAACGATGCCGGCGACGACATCGATGACCTGATGATGCTCTGTGAGGCCGACATCACGAGCAAGAATGAGGTGCGAAAGCAGCGTTTCTTGGACAATTTCCGCATCGTCAGGGAGAAGATTGAAGACTTGAAGGAACGCGACTACAAGCGCCTGCTGCAACCCTGTATCGACGGCGACGAGATCATGCAGCTCTTCCATCTCCAGCCCAGTCGGGAAGTGGGCACGCTGAAGCAAACGCTAAAGGACGCCGTGCTGGACAACCGGGTGGAAAATGCGCGTGAGCCGCTCATGCAACTGCTCATGGAAAAGGCCCGGACAATGGGCCTCACAGATTAGGAAAAATTTTGAATATCGGCTTCAGAAATGCGCTCCGCGACCGGCGGAGCCTATTGCCCGGATGAGGAGACGAATCCTGCGGCAAGACCAAAAAATGCCTCCGCGAGGCCCGGAGCTATCCTTTTCGCCCCGCAGAGCTATCCTCTCGGATGCGCAGAGGATAGCTCCAGACATCCAAAAGCTATCTTTCGCGTCGATAAAAAGACCCTTTTTGCGTGTTATCCCCTTGCTTTCGTCATGTGTTTCCAGTCATTCAGGTCTGCCAAAGCATACCTCCGTGCCTGGAACTTTTATTTTTCGGTTGATCAGTTGGCGGTTTCTGCCGTCTCAATAGCTCATTTCTATCTTTTCAGGAGCTGTTTTCCAGATTTATTTCTTTGATTTTTTTTGATATTTGGAGGCAGCGACGGAAGGAGCTCGGAATGTATCATTGGCGTCCCGATCTGATCCCTTTCCGTCGGTATCCCATTGACCGGTCATTGCGGTCCGTTGACAGTGTAGACAGTCCGGGGCTGATCCGTCGCGCGAGTGGCGGCTTACAATTATATCTTAATGCGTTGCCAATTATTGTTAAAAATATATTCTTGATGCTCCAATATGGTTTGATTATATGTATATTTGCATCGCCATAAAACCGATGAGATGTTTTTAGTTTTCTGTAGATATCTCGTTATTCTTCCGGTTTCAGTAGTAATAGTTTTAAAATAAATAGGTATGAATTTAAAAAATTATTTGTTTGTTGCAGCCATTACGTCAGTATTGGCATCATGCGGTGGCGGTGGAAGAACTCAATTTGGAGACAACGAATTCCCCGTAGTGACAGTCGGAGCCACTGATGCAGCCTTGCAGACCACTTATCCGGCTACTATCAAAGGTATACAGGATGTTCAGGTACGACCGAAGGTCTCCGGATTCATCACGAAAGTGTATGTCCATGAAGGCCAGGCGGTGAAAGCAGGACAGCTGCTCTTCACCATTGACAGCGAAACTTATCGTGCGGCTGTGCGGCAGGCACAGGCTGCGGTAAACACGGCAAAGGCCCAGCTCAATACCGCAAAGCTGACTTACGAGAACAACAAGATGCTTTTTGAGAAGAATGTGATAGGACAATACGCGCTCAGTACAGCCGAGAACGCTTACACCACAGCACAGGCCAGTCTGGCACAGGCGCAGGCTTCGCTCGCCTCGGCCCGCGAAACGCTCAGCTGGTGCAATGTGACGAGTCCGGCAGCCGGCTTCATTGGCAGTCTGCCATTCAAGCAAGGTGCCTTGGTCAGCGCGTCAAGCGCCGATCCGCTGACAACGGTTTCGGACATCAGCACGATGGAAGTCTTCTTCTCGATGAGTGAAAGCGAGATCCTGAGCATGACCAAGACCTCAGGCAGTGGTGCCGCTGCGATTGCCGCCATGCCTTCTGTGAAACTCCAATTGGCAGACGGAACGATTTACAATCATCCGGGTAAGGTGGTCAAGATGAGTGGAGTCATTGATGCTGCCACAGGCTCTCTCTCGCTCATTGCCCATTTCCCCAATCCGCAAAGACTGCTCAAGAGTGGCGGTGCCGGCCAGATCGTCATCCCCACCAATGCCACCCGCGCTATCCTCGTGCCGAAAGATGCTTGCTCTGAAGTCCAGGACAAGGTGTTCGTATATGTCTTAGGCCAGGACAACAAGGTGAAGTACACAGAGATAAAGGTGAATCCCCAGGATGACGGCAACTACTATATCGTCACGGCCGGCTTGAAAGTGGGCGATCGCTATGTCTCCAAAGGCACAGCGAAACTCAGCGACGGCATGCAGATAAAGCCCATCACCGAGGCGCAATACGATAAGAACATCTCTGACGCAGCAGAGCTGTCGAAGGACCAGGGCTCGGCATCGGGCTTCGTCAACGCCATGAAAGGGAAGAAAAAATAATGACGAGGCTTTGACCTGCAAAGAGGAATCTTCATTAGTTAACAAAATTTTAAGACAATGACATTTACTAATTTCATAAAGCGCCCGGTGCTCTCGACCGTGGTATCTATCTTCTTCGTGTTGTTGGGTACCATCGGATTGGTGTCGCTACCGATTGAGCAGTATCCTGATATCGCACCGCCTACCATCATGGTGCAGGCCTCCTATCAGGGTGCCGACGCCGAAACGGTGATGAAGTCTGTCGCCGTTCCTTTGGAGGAAAGCATCAATGGTGTGGAGAACATGACCTACATGACCTCGCAGACCACCAACGACGGTATGTGTATGATAACCGTCTATTTCAAGCAGGGGTCCGACCCGGATATGGCTGCTGTAAACGTGCAGAACCGCGTGTCGCAGGCGCAGGCCCTGCTGCCCTCTGAAGTAACCCAGGTCGGAGTGATTGTCTCCAAGCGACAGACTTCCAACGTCATCATGTACGCCGTCACTTCTGACGGACGCTACGACGGACAGTTTGTCACCAACTATAATAACATCAACATCGTACCGCTCGTCAAGCGTATCAACGGAGTGGGTGACGTGCAGAGTCCTTCTACTGCCAACTACTCCATGCGTATATGGCTCAAGCCGGACAAGATGAAGGAATACGGGCTCGTGCCCTCTGACATTACCGGCGTACTGGCTGAACAGAACATTGAGGCAGCACCGGGTAAATTCGGCGAGAACTCCCGTGTGGCTTTCGAATATACCTTGCGTTACAAAGGCCGCCTCTCTCAGCCGATCGAGTACGAGAATATCATCCTGACCAGCAAGACGACCGGTCAGACGCTCAAGCTGAAAGATGTGGCTAAGATAGAACTTGGCTCACTGATGTACAATGTGAGTCTTATCAACGACGGAAGACCAGCCGTTATGGGTATGGTGCAGCAGATCGCAGGCTCCAACGCCACACAGATTGCCACCGACGTGAAGGCTGCCCTTGAGAATGCGCAGAAGAGTATGCCGCCGGGAATGAAGACCGTCATCATGTATGACGTGACTGACTTCCTCTTCGCCTCTATCCATGAGGTGTTGATGACGCTGCTCATCACGCTGGTGCTCGTGTTCATCGTGGTGTATATCTTCCTCCAGGACTTCCGTTCGACACTCATCCCGATGATAGCCGTGCCTGTAGCCTTGATCGGAACGTTCTTCTTCCTGTGGATCTTCGGCTTCTCCATCAACCTGCTGACGCTCTCGGCCTTGCTGCTGGCCATTGCCATTGTGGTCGATGATGCTATCGTGGTCGTCGAAGCTGTCCATGCCAAGTTCGACCAAGGCTACGACAATTCGCTCACCGCAGCCATCGACGCCATGAACGAGATTTCGAGTGCCATCATCTCTATTACACTGGTTATGGCAGCCGTATTCGTGCCGGTGTCGTTTATGGGTGGCACAAGCGGAACGTTCTATCGCGAGTTTGGTGTGACCATGGCTGTGAGCATCGTCATCTCGGCCGTTAATGCCTTAACGCTGTCTCCGGCACTTTGCGCCATCTTCCTGAAGCCCCATGAGACGGAGAAGAATGAAACGAACAGGAGTTTTGTGGCACGCTTCCATGCCGGATTCAACAGGATGTTTGAAAAGACCACTAACAAATATAAGAAAGGCGTGGAGCGTGTCATCCATCACCGCATCATCACGGCTTCCGTCGTGGTTGTTGGAATTGCCGCATTGGCAGTGTTGATGAACACGACAAAGACCGGCCTTGTGCCTAATGAGGATACCGGTACTATCTTCTTGACGATATCTGCCAATCCTGGTACATCGCAGGAGCGCACCATGAAGATTGTTGACGAGGTGGACAAGATGCTGGCCAACAACCCGGCCATCCTTCACCGAAATGCCATCATCGGTTACAACTTCATTGCCGGACAAGGCTCCGACCAGGCTACGTTCATCATCAAGTTGAAGCCCTTCGAGGAGCGGGCAGGTGGAATTACGGATCGTATCAAGCGTGCTGTTAAGGATAAGGATCCCATGGCTCTCCTTGTCAACCCTTATGAGCAAAACTCTGTGCTTGGCATGCTCTATAAGCAGACCGCCAGCATCAAAGATGCACAGATCCTGGCCTTCGGTCCTCCTATGATCCCAGGATTCTCCGTGCAGAACGGTGTGACCATGACCATGCAGGATAAGACCGGTGGTGATCTGAACAAATTCTTTAATATAACGAAGGGCTTCCTTGCTGAGCTCAACAAGCGTCCGGAGGTTCAACAGGCTATGACCTCTTACAACCCGAACTATCCACAGTATATGGTCGACGTGGATGTGGCCAAGACCAAGCAGGCCGGCATCTCACCAAAAGTCGTCCTCTCTGTGTTGCAGGGTTACTATGGTGGTCTCTACGCTTCCAACTTCAACGCCTTCGGTAAGCTCTTCCGTGTGATGATCCAGGGCGATGTGGCCAGCCGTATGACGCCGGAAGGTCTCACCCGTATCTATGTGCGCACCTCCACGGGCGAGATGTCGCCGGTGAGTGAATTCGTCAAACTCCATAAGGTGTATGGTCCGTCGAACATCAACCGTTTCAACCTCTTCACCGCCATCAACGTGAGTGTCAATGCCAATGAGGGTTACTCTTCCGGTCAGGTGATGAAGGCTATAGAGGAAGTTGCTCAAGACAACCTGCCTGATGGTTATGGTTATGAGTATTCCGGTCTGAGTCGCTCTGAGGCTGAGTCGAGCAACTCCACCGCACTGATCTTTGTGCTCTGTTTAGTATTCGTTTATCTCATTCTGAGTGCACAGTATGAGAGCTATATCTTGCCGTTGTCCGTATTGTTATCGGTACCGTTTGGTTTGGCCGGAGCCTTCGCCTTCACCAATCTTTTCGGTCATAACAATGACATCTACATGCAGATCTCGCTCATCATGTTGATCGGTCTGTTGGCAAAGAACGCTATTCTTATCGTGCAGTTCGCTTTGGAGCGTCGCCAGACAGGTATGGCAATCAGGTACAGTGCTATCTTGGGAGCTGCAGCCCGTCTGCGTCCTATCTTGATGACGTCATTGGCCATGGTCGTCGGTCTGTTGCCTTTGATGTTCGCATCCGGCGTAGGCAAGAACGGAAACCAGACGTTGGGTGCCGCTGCTGTCGGCGGAATGTTCATCGGAACATTGATCCAGATCTTCGTCGTGCCTGCCCTCTTCTGTGTCTTCCAATGGCTCCAAGAGAGGTTTACGCCGCTGAAGTTTGATGATGAGGAGAACACAGATGCCGACAGTGAGCTTCAGCAATATTGCTATGCGGCCTCGTCCTTTAAGTCTAAAAAACAATTAGATCATAATGAAAGCAAATAAATCGATACTGATCGTAGGTCTTGCAGCAACGGTGCTTACCGGCTGCAAGAGCCTCTACGGAAAATATGAGCGACCGGATGTGAACGCCGCCGGATTGTTCCGCGACAGCCTCTCGCTGACAGATACGCTTGCCGTACGTGACACTTCAAGCTTCGCCAACATACCTTGGCGGAGCGTATTCACCGATCCTCAGCTTCAGCAACTGATCCAGCAGGGATTGGAGAAGAATGTGAACCTGCTCAATGCTGCCTTGAACGTAAAGATGGCTGAGGCCCAGTTGAAGGCGTCCAAGTTGTCTTTCCTGCCGTCGTTTACCTTTACGCCGCAGGGAACAATTGCTTCCTGGGACGGCAACAAGGCCACAAAGACTTACAGCCTGCCCGTCAGCGCAAGTTGGAATGTAGACCTATTCGGCAACTTGCTCTCGCAGAAACGGGCTGCGCAGATGGCTCTCCTGCAGACAAAAGACTATCAGGTTTCCGTCCAAACGAGTCTGATCTCCGGCATTGCCAATATGTATTATTCGCTGTTGATGCTCGACCGTCAGCTCGAGTTGGTGAACGAGATGGAACAGCTGACCAAGGATACCTGGGATATCATGAAGCTCCAGAAGGACGCGGTCAACGGAGTGCGTTCGACGGCCGTGCAGGGAGCCGAGTCAAATTACTACTCGGTGCTCACCCAGAAGGCTGATATCAAACGTCAGATACGTGAGACGGAGAACAGTCTGAGTCTGCTGATCGGCCAGTCGGCACAGGCTGTCCCACGTGGCAAATTGGAAGACCAAAATCTCCCCGAGCATTTTGCAACGGGCGTAGGACTGCAGCTTCTGCGCAACAGAGCCGATGTCCATGCGGCCGAGATGAATCTTGCCCAATGCTTCTATGGCGTCGAAACGGCCCGCTCTCGGTTCTATCCGTCGCTGACGGTCAACGGTACCGGCGCCTTTACCAATAGCGGGGGCGGTTTGATAACCAATCCGGGCAAGATCCTGCTCAGTGCCGTAGGCTCGCTGGTGCAACCCATTTTCCAGAACGGAAAACTCGTTGCGGGGCTCAAGGTGGCCGAAGCGCAATACCAACAGGCCTACAACACGTGGCAGAACAGCATCCTCCAGGCCGGCAACGAAGTCAGCAACGCCCTCGTGCTTTACAATACGTCAGCCGAAAAGAGTGCCATCGAAGCCAAGCAAGTGCAGGTGCTCAAGCAGAACGTCATTGATACGAAGGAGCTGATGGCCAGTGCAGGAAGCACCTATTTAGAGGTGATCACGGCCCAGTCGAGCCTTCTCAACGTGGAATTGTCCAAGGTAGCTGACGACTTCTACAAGATGCAGGCCGTCGTGAATCTCTACCAGGCACTCGGAGGCGGTGCGAAATAACAATCCATCATTCATCATTCAAAAAATCAACATTTGTTATGGCAAGCGATATCAGTCCAAAAGCAGTGGTCTCTCCGAAAGCAAAAATCGGCGACGGCTGCAAGATATACCCCTTCGTCTATATTGAGGACCAGGTAGAAATCGGCGACAATTGTGTCATCCATCCTTTCGTGAGCATCCTCAACGGAACTAAGATGGGCAACAATAACAAGATCCACCAAGGTTCCGTAGTAGCAGCGCTACCCCAGGACTTTGCGTTTACGGGGGAGCAAAGTGAGCTCATCATCGGCGACAACAACATCATCCGCGAGAACGTGGTCATCAACCGGGCCACTCACGCGGGCGGGCAGACCGTGATCGGCAACCGCAATTTCCTTATGGAAGGTGCACACATCAGCCACGACACTAAAGTCGGCAACAACAATGTCTTCGGCTATGGCGTCAAGGTAGCTGGCGACTGCGAGATCGGCAACGGCGTCATCTTCTCCTCGTCGGTCATCGAAAACGCGGGAACGCGTGTGGGTGATCTGGCGATGATACAGGCCGGAACGACTTTCTCGCGGGATATTCCGCCTTATATCATTGCCGGAGGAACGCCCGTTGCATACGGGGGACCGAACAACAAGATCATGGAAGTGTGGAACATTGACGAGAAGATCCGCAAGCACGTAGCCAACGCCTACCGACTCATCTTCCATGGCCAGAACAGCGTTTTCGATGCCATTCTGCAGGTCAGGGACCAGGTGCCCGACAGCCCCGAGATTCAAGCGATCATCCAGTTTGTCAAAACAACGAAGCAGGGAATAATCTGTAAGATGTAACTCATACCTATACATCCTTACACTTTCTGAAGATGGGCCTGCTGCGAAGCGGGCCCATTGTTATTTTATGATAAAAATGCAGAGATGCTGCACGCCGTCTCATCAATTTTAAGTATATTTGAATGACCATCCCAAAATGCGTATGAAACACCGAGTTCTACTCCTTTTCCTCGTTTCGATGCTGGTTTCTGCCGGCTGGGCACAACGCAAGGTTGTCATCTACGACCTTGAAACGCACACCCCCCTGCGCCGGGTTCTGATATGGGCAGACAGGCAGTTAGCCGACTCGACCGACTATCGGGGACAGGCGGTGCTGCCTGCTCGCTTCGACACGCTTCTCGTCAGTCGACCCGGCTACATCGCCCTGCGGATACCAGCCAAGTCGGTCGGTGACTCCATTCCGTTGCTCTCGAAGATGAACAGCATCAGTGAGGTCGTTGTCTATGGTGAAGATCGGACC
Source organism: uncultured Prevotella sp. (assembly GCA_900317545.1). Lineage (GTDB taxonomy): Bacteria > Bacteroidota > Bacteroidia > Bacteroidales > Bacteroidaceae > Prevotella. Next base: position 15,813 of record ONHE01000173.1, read on the forward strand.
AAGGCCGTGCAGGCTGCGGTGGATAGATGGACCAAGGAAGAGCGGACCGAATATGCGCTGCGTCATCCCAAGACCGGCGTCTCGTTCGACTTGCAACGGCTCTTCGACTTCCGCGGGCGTCGCGCCCGCAGGCAGCGCAAGCGGATGGAGCAGCTATTCCGACAGATGGATGCCCGCGAGAACGATCCCATCATCCGGGCCTATCGGGCCACGCTCCGGGATGCGAAGCCGTAGTCTGTCGATGATGTTTTTGTAATTGTCTGAAAGCAAGTGCTTTCGTGTCTTTGGCACAAATGCTGCCTTTTGGCCGGTCCGAAGGATAGCTCTGTGTCGAACGGAGATCATGTGAGGTCGGGAGGGGCGGATGATCTGTGTTCGGAGGAACTGTCTGAAGGGGTGGTGACGGCATTATTTTCGTCACCCGATGGTCTTTATCCTACTTTTTTTTCGTACCTTTGCGCCCGGCCGTGCGATGGAATTCGTGCCGTTTAGTGATGTCGCCCTCCTGCCTCAAGGTACAAAGTTGAAGAATAACAAGTATATGAATCATAAAATGAAAAGAATCTCTTTAGCGTTTGTGTCGGTTTCCATAGCGCTCTCTGCCGATGCCCAGTTTCAAGTCCAGAACGGTGGTTTCGAAGATTGGGAAACCGTGAGCTACGGAAAGAAATCAGGTGAAGAACCCATCCATTGGAGTTCTTTCCTCGACGGGACAGGCAGTTTGAAGTCTATCGCCGGTGTCAGCCAGACCGTTTCGTCGACCGATGTGCGCCCCGGATCTGCCGGTTCACGGAGTGCCAAGATCTATAGCCGCAATGTCATCTTAGGCATAATGGCCCAAGGAAATCTAACCACCGGTTGCGTCAATATGGGTTCGATGTCGGCTGGAGATGCTGCAGGGAACTTCAATTACACCAACCTTTCCGTTCCCGGACAGAACATGCCGTTCACCGGCAAGCCCGACGCGATGCACGTATGGGTGAAGTTCACAGGCAGTACGTATAAGGCCAAGGCCACGACCCTGCTGCATACGGCAGGCACGTATCAGGATCCTTACAGTGACGCGAGCGATGTCATGAAGAACGCGGCGAAGAAAGCGCAGCTCGTGGCAACCGCTACCAATACAGAGATCGCCAGCAAGGACGGCTGGCAGGAACTCACCATTCCGTTCACCTACGCCGATGCTTCGCTGACGCCCGCCTATGCTTTGGTGTCTTTTGCCACCAGTGCACAACCCGGAAAAGGAACAGCAGGTGACGCGATGCTCATAGATGACTTGACTTATCTCTACTATTCCGAACTCAAGTCGGTTACTTACAATGGCCAGTCGGTCACCGTCTCGGCAGAGATGAACGTTGACGCACCATTCGATGAAAGCCTGCTCAGGCTGCAGCCCAATGGCGTGGGGGCAACCGTGGAGACGGTCTATGACGAAGCCTTGGGTGTGCTCACCGTCACCGTCAAAGGCAATGACTACAGTGAGAATGCTGCTAATCAGCATGTCTACCGCATACGCTTCCGCACCGACGTGGACGCATTCACGCTGGAGGACGGTGCGGATCTGCGCGTCGCTCATCGCCTTTCGACCTCCAAGCTCACCTATACGCGGGTCTTTGAAGCCGGTCGGTATGCCACGTTCATGCTCCCTGTGTCGTGCGCGGCCGATGCCGTCAACGGTTCTGTCTATGAGCTGACCGGCATGACGAATGATGCCATAGACTTCTCATCTGTCACCCGCATTGAGGCCAACAAACCCTATATGGTCAAGCCGGAGGGTACGAGTCTGTTCAAGGAGAGCGGATCGTTCACCATCAGTCCGGTCACTTCGGAGACCACCGGTGAGACGGCTGCTTCCGGCATCCGTCACATCGGTGTCTGCCGCCAGACCGTTTTCACGACAGATGCCGATACCCGTTACTATGACTGTCATGACGGGTCGCTCGCGCTCGGAAATGCGCTGACCGTTGCACCAGGCCGCACCGTGTTCGCCATACCGGCTTCGGCCGAAGCCAAGTCGACTTATCTGCTCCGTTTAGACGGGGTGACCACCGGCATTGCAACGGTCAGGAACGGTCAGCTTCATGTCGCTCCGTTGGAGGCATACGACCTTCAGGGTCGCCGCGTGGCCCCCTCTTCCAAGGGCCTCCGCATCATCGGCGGGCGCAAGGTGATCGTGCGCTGAGCGCGGCAACAGCCATCTTGACGAGCGGCGTCAAGTCTTCCTGCAACCTGCTTCCGGCTTCAGTCGGGAGCAGGTTGCTTGTTTGAAGGCGGTGCAGTATGTCCTCGCTGTGATCGGACAAGACCTCTGCCGTTCCCGATGACCGGCTGCGGGCAGGCTTTCTCTGCCCTGCGTAGGATCGGCAGCGGGCGGACGGTTCCCGCGCAGCGTAGGACTGTTGAGGCAGGGGGTGGCCAACGAAAGTCACGCATAAGGCGATGATTGGCGGCGGAAAGTTTGTGAGCTACGAATAAAATGCCTATATTTGTCATCGGAGTGCTTCATTCGTCAGACACGGACGAATGGGACGCCATGGGCGGCGCAGGACACTGCAGGGCCCGGACTATGAAAACTGATAAGCAACACCTAAAAGATGGAAAGGAAAAAACGATGATCGAGTGGAGAAAACTGCAGAATGGATCCGATATTCGGGGCGTGGCTCTCGAGGGCATAGCGGGAGAGCAGGTAAACCTGACGGCTGACGTGACGGCTATGATCGCAGCCGCTTTTGTCAGATGGTTGTATGAACGAGCGGTCGACCGGCCCGTGACGGTCGCGGTGGGAATGGATTCCCGTCTGTCAGGCCCGGCGCTGAAAGCGGCCTTCATTGAGGGTGCGACCCGTGCAGGTGCCGATGTCCGCGACTGCGGTCTGGCTTCCACGCCGGCCATGTTCATGTCAACGGTCGACCGGGAGGATCCTGTGACGGGCGGAGTGATGATCACCGCCAGCCACTTGCCGTTCAACCGCAACGGGCTGAAGTTCTTTACGCGTGACGGAGGATTGGACAAGAAGGACATCACGGCTATTCTCGACCTTGCGGCCAATCAGCCTGCAACGGATGCGGAACGGCCAGGCACGGTCACCTCATGGAATCTCATGGATCGGTATTGCGCGTCGCTCGTCGATTATGTGCGACGCAACGTGCGGACTGCCGATGCGGAGCGGCCGCTGCAGGGCATGCGTATCGTGGTCGATGCCGGCAACGGGGCAGGGGGCTTTTTTGCCGACCGGGTACTCCAAGTGCTCGGTGCCGACACCACGGGAAGCCAGTTTCTCGATCCCGACGGTCTGTTTCCCAATCATATTCCCAATCCTGAGAACCGCGATGCCATGCTGTCCGTCTGCAAGGCTGTGAAGGACAGCCATGCCGACTTGGGCATCATTTTCGATACGGACGTGGACCGCTCGGCCATCGTCGACGGCAACGGCGAACCCGTCAACCGCAATGCGCTGATCGCACTGATCGCTGCCGTCGTGCTGTGCGAACATCCCGGCAGCACCGTCGTCACCGATTCGGTCACATCGGAAGGCCTGACCGCTTTCATCGAACGGATCGGCGGCCATCACCATCGGTATATGCGGGGCTATAAGAATGTGATCAATGAGGCCGTCAGACTGAACGCCCAAGGCACGGAGAGCTGGTTGGCCATCGAGACATCCGGTCATGCTGCTCTCCGGGAAAACTACTTTCTCGACGACGGCGCCTTCCTCGTGGCTAAGCTGCTGACCGAAGCCGCCCGCCGTAAGGCGCAGGGCAAGACGCTCGTCTCGCTCATCCGCGACCTGCGGAAACCCGTTGAGAGCCGTGAAGTGCGGTTCCGCATAGCTGACGCAGACTTCCGGAGCTACGGCCTGCGCGTGCTGGAGCAGGTGGGGAAAGAAGTGTCGGCTGCAGCCGACATGGAGATCGTGACGCCCAACTACGAGGGGATCCGCGTCCGATGTACCGCTCCCGGGGAGCAGGGATGGTTTCTCATCCGGCTCTCGCTGCATGATCCGGTGATGGTGCTCAATATCGAATCCGACGTTACGGGCGGCACCGGGCAGATTGAGACGCGTGTGCGCCGGATGTTGTCTGCCTTCGACGGGTTGGCATAAACGTCCATTGCCTCGTTTGGCTCCTTGCTTGTAAAAGGAAAACAAGTACAGAACATGCGGGCGGGACAAATGTCCTTCTGCATCGAAAAGACCGGAAGCAAGTCTGATTCCGGTCTTTTACCCATGCTCGGGGCAGTGCTGTAAGGTGGACAGTCGTCCCTTTTCCCCCTTTCTGAGGGAGCATTATGAGAGCCATTTTTCGGGCATATCCTCTTCCTCCATGTGGATGGCCTCCATGAAGCGTTTGATCACTTCCGGCTTCCCCGTGTGCTTCCCCTTGTCCTCGGAGAGTTTGCAGGTGTCGTTGTAGAATGGCCATGCCTCCGTGATTTTGACCGCAACTAACTTGATCACGATGTTCATGGGACGGATGCCCGTGAAGTCATTGGAGAAGTGGGTGCCGATGCCGAATGACGGCAGGCAAAGTCCTTGAGCCTTGTGCTGGATTTCTATCGCGTGGTCCGTGTCTAAGGCATTGCTGAAGATGACCTGTTTCGTGGCTGGATCAATGCCGAATGAACGGTATTTGGCAGCGATCTTGTTCAGCTGCTCGATGTTGTCACCGCTGTCGATACGCAGTCCTTTGAAGAGGTTGGCAAAGTCCTCGGAGAAGTTCAGGGCGAAGATGTCCCAGCCGAAGCTGTCGTAGAGATAGGTCCCCAGTGCCCCGCGGAACGTGTTTCGCCATGCGTTCATGGCCAAGTGATTGGCCATCTGGGGCCCGAACATGCCTCCGATGGCACAGACAAACTCATGCGCCATCGTGCCCACGGGTGTCAAGTCATGCTTCATGGCGATGTATACGTTGCTCGTCCCGACAAACTTCCCAGGCCATTCCTGACTCTTATAGCATTCTTTCATGGCCCTGACGGCCGTGTCTTCCGCTTCGAACGAAGCCCGTCGGCGCGTACCGAAATCGGAGAAGACGCAACCCGCCTCGAGCAGTCGCTCCGCCTTTGCCCGGCTCTTGCGGTAATAGTCGTCATAATCGAGCTTGTCTGTCTGCCCCGTGACGATATAGTAAAGTTCGGACACAATGGCCAGTACCTTGACCTCGAGCAGGATAGTGTCTGACCAGTTGCCCTCAAATTCGATATGCAGATGGTACGCCTCGTCCTGCCAGATCCGCAGCCACTCATGGTTGAAGCGATAGCCCCGCAGGTACTTGTAGAACCAGTCGGGGATGTAATAGCACTTGCGCCGCATGAAAGCGATCTCTTCGTCGGTGATGACGACTTGCTCCAGCATTTCCACTTGTTCCTCCACCAACTCCGCGAAGCCCTCCGGGTAGACCGTGTTGTTGCGGTCGACGAACTCATATTTGACCTGTGCGCGTGGAAAATTGTCGATGACGGCGCAACACATGGAGAGTTTGTAAAGGTCATCGTCCGTAAAATGATTGATAATCTGTTTCATATACGTTGGTCGCTTGATAGCTGTTACTTCGGCGCAAATGTAGGATTTATTTCTGAAATAGCCATACGAATTGCTGTTTTTTATACCTTTCGAAGGCGCGAATGGCTTGTAGGGGTGATGCGAATGCGTTTTTCGCTTTGTCAGAAGCGTGACAATGGATCAAAAAAAAACGCATCCGGAACCCACCTTCCTTTGTGGAAGGAAACTCCTGATGCGCCTATAAGCCGGCACATATTGTCACTGTGACAGTCCGGTTTTATTGCTCGGTCCAGTCGGCATTCTGCTCTATGCCGTGATATCTGATTTCAGACCATGGGATCGGATAATAGTACTGGTTGGGGCGGAACACGCGTTCGGTGCTTTGGCTTTTCAGATTGGAGATCGAGTAGGTCATCGTTCCGTCGGCCTGCTTGACCACTTCCATCTTTCGGAGCGGGTTGGTCGAGCCGTTCAGTTGGTCATAGGCAGTCCCCAGGCGGAAGTAATCCCAGTAGATGCTTTCCTCAAAAGCCAGTTCGACCCTTCGCTCGTTGAGGATCTGCTCCAGCGTGACAGACGTGAGCTGGTCCATGTGTGCTCGGGTCCGGATCTTGTTGACAGCCTCTGTGGCCTTTGCCGTGTTGCCCAGTCTGTATTGAGCCTCGGCATAGTCGAGCAGCACTTCTGCGTAGCGCCAGATGATATAGTTCTGCTTACTGCCATATTTGCTGTCGCCGAAGAGAGTCGTCGTAGGATCAAGGAACTTGCGCATGTAGTAGCCAGTGCGTGTTACGCCGGCGTTGCGGTTGGTTCCATAATAGGTCAGATCGACGCCGGCCTCCTTCTTGTTGCCGTTCATCGTGTAGTGAATGTCATACACATGCTTGTTGTAAGTGGATCCATCGTAAGACACGTTGGCATAGAATCGGTAGTCGCGATTGGCATACGGATGATCGGGATCATAGGTCTTGCCGTCGCGCATGCCGTATTCGTCGACGTGATTCTGCGTTGGCGCGTAGGCACTTTTGGTCCCCGCGAAGAACGGTGATGCTGCATCCTCGTCCAATCTGTGTCCAAACTCTTCGACAATGCCGTCAGCACTGTGCTGCACTTCATAGATCGACTCCGCGCTGTTGCGCGTGGTGAAGATCTTGCCGTAGCTTTCTGCGATCTCCTCTTCCGTCTTTCCTGTGACCGGAATGAGCGAGTAATAGCCGGCGTTGATCAGCTCCTCGTAAGCGGCAACAGCTTTTTGCATCATCTCCTTCGAACGATCGGTGCAGAATCCGTAGTAGTCTTTGCTCTTGTTTTGGAACGCCGGCGAGCCGACCCAGAAATATATCTTAGCCTTGAGCATCATGGCTGCGCCCTTTGTGATGCGCCCCTCGTCCTGCGACTCATACTTGACGGGGAGGCGTCTTGCGGCCTCATCCGCTTCCCCGGCGATATAGTCGGCCATCTCCTCGTAGTTGGAGCGGGGGAATTTTCGGCTGTCATTCAGCGGATCATACAAGTCCTTGATCAGCATGGGAGCCCCGAAGCGACGCAGGAGTTGATAGTAATACAGTCCCCGGAAGAAGTGAGCCTCGCCCAAAATGCGCTCTTTAGCGGCACCGTTTGCTATCTTGTCCGCATTGGCCAGTAGCCTGTTGATGTGCTGGATCATTTCATAGCACAGTCCCCAGTTAGAGGATGCGGTACGGGCAATGGCCTTTTCCTTGCCCGCCTGTTCGTCTGCGAATCCCGTGCGGCTCCATCCCGACAGCGAGTAGGTGATTTGGTCCGTGTACCACCCCGTAAAAGGATGGGACATGGAGCGCAGCAGCCAGCTGGTCGACATCAGGGTGTTGAATCCGTTGCTGGCGTTGTGATACCACACGAGGGTATATTCATCGAGCAGGATGGGACTCTTCCAGATGCTTTCTTCTGTCAGTTTGTCTATCGGAGCATCCTTGAACAGGTCATCGCAACTTGTCGTTGCTGCGGTCAAAGTCAATGCGGTGAGCCCGCCCAACAGATATTTTCTTATTCTGTCCATTGTCATAAGATGTTAGATTAATGATTTAGAAGCCGATGTTCGCATTGATTCCGTATGTGCGTTGGATGGGATATCCGCGATGGGATTCAGGGTCCATGTGCTTCAGCTTGCTCCATGTATGAAGGTTACTGCCCATCAGTGAGATGCTCATGGATGACAGTTTCAGCTTGCTGAGCAGCCTCGCCGGCAGCGAATAGCCGATGCTGAGCGACTTAAGACGGACGAAACTGTTGTCACGGAGCCAGAAGGAGGAGCTCTGCCGGTTGTTGTCTACGGATGTCGTAATCTTAAGCCGCGGGTAGGAGGCGTTCGGATTCTCCGGCGTCCAGGTCTCGGTAAGATGATAATCCTGGAACTTGGGCAGGCTGCTGTTCTCCAAGGTGTACATTTCGGAGATATACTGTTTGTAGCCTGCAACACCCTGAAACATGACGTTCAGAAAGACTCCCTTGTAGCTGGCACCTAATTTCAGGCTGCCGGTAAAGTCAGGATAGGCCGAGTTCTTGAACGCCACGAGGTCGTTTTTGTCCAATATGCCATCGTCATTCTGATCTTTATATTTGATGTCACCAGGCTTGATGGTCTTGTTCTTGCCGTTATACGATCCGTCCTGGTTCAGCTTCCAGTTGTCGATCTCTTCCTGGTTCTGGAACAATCCCAGCGATTCGTACATCCATGAAGTGCCCGTACTGTGTCCCTTGCGGCGCATATTCTCGAGCTGGTTGGACTCATCGCCATAGTCGATCACCTTGTCACGTCCTAACGACAGCGTGAAGGCTGCGTCGTATCTGAACTTGCGGATCGTGTTGCGGTGCGTGACTGTGAGGTCCCAGCCCCATGCCTTCAGCTTGCCGAAGTTCATCAAGGGCACGCTTCCGTTTGTTCCCGTAGAAGGCGGGTAGAGATAATCGGGCGCGTCGGTCAGCATGTCGGTCCTGTAACGGAGGTAATATTCATAGGTCAGACCGAAGCGGTTGTCCCAGAATCCAAGATCAATGCCAAAGTTATAGTCACGGCTTTTCTCCCATGTCAGTTCGCTGTTGGGATAGTTACCTGTAGCTACGATGACAGCAGGTCTATGCGCCCCCCCCAAGTTGTAGCCGTAAGCGGGCGAGTAAATGTACTTGAGCAGGTAGGAATAGTCCAAAACGCTGCCGTCACGGCCCAACAATCCGGTTGACGCGCGGAACTTGACATTGCTCAAAACACTTTGTTTCCAATTCTTGAAGAATGTCTCATTCGAGAGAATCCACGACGCGGAGACGGTTGGGAAGAATGCCCAGCGATGGTCGGGATGGAACTTTGCCGAGCCGTCTATGCGGAAGCTGAACTCTGCGAAGTAGCGGTTGCTGAAACCGTAGGTGGCACGCCCGATGAGCGAAGCACGTTGGATCTCTGACTCCTTGCCGTGCAGGGTGGCCTTCTCGGATGATCCTAAGACCTCCGGATAGAGGCCGGGTAGGTCGTCGTTGGTTCCGTCCATGCTCTTGTTCTGATAGGTCTGATAGTTGGCCACGAGCATTCCGGTCACGTGATGTTTTCCCTTGAAAGTCTGGTCATAATTGATCCCCGCCTCAATCAGTGCATTGTCGACGAATTGATCCATCTGGTACAGTCCGATTTTAGCCTTGGGATAGATGGTAGTCTGGTCGACGGAGATCTCTCCAGTCTTGTCATCATACTTGTACAAGGCCACCGGATTGCTGAACTGTTTGCGAATGCTGTTGTTGTTGTCTACCGTCACACGACCGTAGACCGACAGGCCTTTGAGCCATGGGATTTCCCATTTCAGATTGGCGGTGATGGTGTTCATCTTGGTGGTATTCTTCTCATAGCCGCCCAAGCCGTGCACGGAGATCAGCGGATTGGTGCCGTTGATGCTGGCCAGGTCGCCGTTGTCGAAGATGAAGGGTTGCGTCGGCGCATAATCATAAGCGGCGTTGATGGTGGTGTAGCTGGTGTTCTTGTATTCCGAACGCACGCCGTTCAGATCCAGGGATAGCACCAGTCCCTTGGTTAAAGTGGCATCCAGTTTGGCGGCGTAGTTAAATCTGTCGCGTCCGACGCCGCTGTACAGGCCCATCGTTTTGGTGTAAGCACCAGAGATGTAGTATCTGACATACTGGTTTCCGCCCGACACTGACAGAGCGTGAGTGGTGGAGTAGCCGTGTGTCTTCAGATAATCAAGCATGTTGGTGTCGGCAAACTTGTTCGGATCGGATTGCGTGCGGATCATCTCCAATTCCTCTTCTGTGAAAGGATTCACGTTTGCAGCCCCTTCCACTGCCTTGTTGTAGAGCTTGGCATAATCATAGCTGTTGAGAAAATTGGGGAACTGTGTGGCCTTCTGAATGTTGTATTGGCCCCGGTAGCTAACCCGAACCTTCGAGTCGCCGGTGGCCCGTTTGGTCTTCACGAGGATCACGCCGTTGGCGGCGCGCACGCCATAGACGGCAGCGGCAGCGGCATCCTTCAGGATGGAAATGCTCTCGATGTCATCGGGGTTCAGGTCGGAGAGCCGCTGTTCGCCGTCAGAAGTGTTCTCTGAAAAGCGCGGAATACCGTCGATCACCAGCAGCGGGGACGTGGTTGCGCCTGTCACTGCACGGATACGGAGCTTCGATTCGCGGGCTGACCCCGGGTCTCCTGACATCGACATCACCTGCAGTCCGGCCACCTGACCATTCAAGGCCTCGTCTAAGTTGGGTGTAGGGATGCGGAGAAGATCCTCGCCTTTGACCGTCTCAATGGAACTGGTCAGCGATGATTTCTTCTGTGTACCGTAACCGATGATCACCAATTCGTCCAAGTTCTGTGCGTCCTCGCTCAGCTTGATGTCCAGTAGCTTGCCGAGAATGGCGCGAACTTTTGAATCTTTATAGCCGATATATGACACAACGAGGTTTGCTTTGCCGTCGGGTAAGATAATCGAAAAGTTGCCTTCCTTATCTGTAATGACACCCGTGGAGGCTCCTTCAACTCTGACTGTGGCACCGATTATCGGTTCGCCGGTTGAATCAACGACTCTTCCTTTGACTGTCATGTTCTGGGCTGCAGCACCGAGTGTCAGTAGGATTGACAACATAACAGTCAACAATATTTTTTTCTTCATGATTTCATTGTTAAGGTTTTAGTAACTTTGAGATGACCAGAATCTGATACTCATAAAAGTTTCGGGTCTTGCTGTCGCCGGTTCTGCGTTTTATGCGGTATAGATTCAGCACTTTCTTAAGTTGCTGTAACATGAGCGGCTTGAAGATTTCCTCCTTCAAGACGGGCAGTCCGTAGTTGATGCGCACGAAGGATGTGGACGGATCGCAGAATTCACAGGGCAGCTTCTCCGTATATGACTTTGTAACAGAAGAATCGTCTGACGATAGTAATTTCTTTCCCCCTTCTGCCGACTTGGATGCTTCGAGTCCTGAATTCCTGCTGTATACCTTGATGGCTTCGTTCTGGAGTTCAATGTCCGATGCTGACAAGACCTTGCCCTGAAGCGTCGGTTTGAAGATTTCGGCATAGGCGTCGTTGATATACTGATCGAGGCTGTAGTTGCGGCGGGGGGTCTGTGCGTAACCGTCAGCAATGCGCCGGAGTTTGGTGGCACCATATAGTGAGGAAACTATGCTGCCCGTGAAATCGGTCCTAATCTCGTCGGGACGGTCGAATTTCTCTATGAGTGCTTGCGGCACGAGCCAGCTCTTGTAAGTCCGCGCCTGGTCCACGAGCCAGTGCAACGCTCTCCATTGCGTCTTCTTGTCAAGATAAACCTTAGCGGTACGGTTGTCTCCCTGGCGGACATCGTGATAGATCACGCCGCCGATATAAGGCATCACGTGGCCAATGTGGCGCTCATATTGGCTGACTATCGATTTATACAGACCCTGCATGTGTGTGTAGTCCTCTCCCCGTTCGCCTGTCCACTTCTCTAAATTCTTCATGATCAGCTTCAGGTTGCTGATTGCATAGTTGCCCGCTTTGATGTGGTCGTTGCCAAGATCTTCCGTCTGTGCACTGACGTCAACGGTTGAAAAGACCTGCTGTGCACCGAATTCATACATAGGATCATTTTTCTTTTCATCGATCCATTTGGTCAATGTGGCCTTCTCATCTTCAGGTCTTTTCACTCCCTTGATGAGCGTATAGCCCCAGCGGATAGCGTTGATATCTTCCACACCAAGAATCGGCGGCGTCATCTTTACACCCCGTTCCATGTCCCCCGGCTGTGCAATGTAGTTGTTGCGGGCATAATCCATGATACTCGGAGTGGTGCCGTATTTCTGTGTGAACGACGGACTGCGCAGGCTGTCCACCGGAAATGAATAACTGGCCCCCATGTTGTGCATGAGTCCGAGTGTGTGTCCGATCTCGTGAGAAGTAACATATCGCATCGACTCCTTCATCAGTTCGTCGTCGAAGGTCTTCTTATGGGTGCGGTAGTCGACAGCTCCAGTCTGGACGAAACGCCAGTTGTGGAGCAGACTGACAACGTTGTGATACCAGATAACATCCGCCGTCATGATCTCGCCAGTGCGAGGATCCACATAGCTGGGCCCCATGGCGTTGGCTATCTCGGTCACTGCGTACTTCACACAGCTGTAGCGCATGTCGTCCGGATCAAAGTTGGGATCATTCTTTGGATAGTCTCTGGCGATGACGGCATTTTTAAATCCGGCAGCCTCAAAGGCTTTGTTCCAGTCCATGATGCCTTGTTTGACCGTACTTCTCCATTTCTCTGGGAAGGCGGTGTCTACATAAAAGACAATTGGTTTCTTCGGTTCGACGAGCTGACCGGCGAAATATTTGTCACGATCCTCATCTTTCGGCTCCAAGCGCCAACGGTGGATAAAACTCTTTTCTTCGATCTTGTCGGCTGCTGAAGAATAGATATTCTTGTCGCTCATGAAGTAACCTACGCGCTTGTCATGCAGTCGAGGCATCATCATATCTTCCGGGGCCAGATAGAGCGAACGGTGCATGATGACCGTATAGGGATCATTTGTTGGCGTCAGATTGAACGTCATCTGCGTCTTAATCTCAATATTGCGGGGGAAATCCTTTACCTCCGAGATTCCCGACGCTTCAGGGATGAAGGTGCCCTTGAGTGACTTGGATCCACCGAAGATTACAGATAGGGGATTGTCTGGTTTGATGGGACTGATACATTTTTCATTTCCGCCAAAGAAAGATGTTACATCTATGAGCACCTTACCATTCTTTTGTGCGGCGATCTTGAAGCCCTTGATAATCGGGTCTGCAAAGTTGGTTCTGAATGAAGCTGCGATCGGGTCGTCCGGATTCACCATGTTGCGGATCTGCACCTCATGCATGAATACTTTACTGCTGTCGCGCGAGAAACGGATCAGTATCGGGCGATCTACGATCTGACCTGCTACATAGTCGTGGGTGTTGCTTGTTTTCGCTACCCGATTTGACAAGATATAGTCGCGGTGGAATACGGAGTCATCTAATTCGAATAACAGTTTTCCCTCCTTACTGTTCAGATAGAGGGTGAACATGCCTTCCAAAGTCTTGGTACCTTTGACGGCTTTGTTCCAATCGCTGTTCTTTAAGACAGTTGTTACGGTAGAATCGGTTGTTGCCTTCTTCTTGTTTTTCTTTCGTGCCGACGCCGGTTGGGGAAGCGCGAGAGCAAATGCCATTAACACTAAAATAATTTTTTTCATAGTTTTATAGTTGTTGCGTAAGAAAAGTTAGTCATAGGCGATCCATCCTTAAATGCAAGCGGTCCACTTGAAATGGGGCCGGTGCGCGGCAATCACTGCCAGCCACGTTGATCCGGTTGCTTCTTTCTCATGAGTTGCAAATGTACGAAAAACGATTCACATCTGCAATAAAATGCAGATAATATTGTTTTTTCCTCGCCGCATTCTCGATTTCCGCCTTTTGTGGAGAATGTGCGCCGAAAGTTTGGAGGCGCGTCATTAATCGGGCGAAAAGATTGCGCGTTCCGGAGATTCTTGCTATCTTTGCCAATGATAATCTACAAAAAAGCAAATGAGAATCATGAGAATCATCGCCGGAGGCCTGATAGTGGCTTCGGCGACTTTGAAGGCAGACGCGCAGCGGTATGAGGTTCCGGTGTCCGAGGCGCATGAAAAGATGATGGCCGGACGGTTCCAGCCGACGTGGGAATCATTGGAGGCGCAGTGCGAGGTGCCTGCCTGGTTCCGTGATGCGAAGTTCGGCGTTTGGGCCCATTGGGGTCCCCAGTGCGTCGAAGGATCTGGCGACTGGATGGCACGAAGTATGTACCAGGAAGGCAGCAAGGCGTGGAAGTGGCACCGCGAGCACTATGGGCATCAGTCCGAAGTGGGTTTCAAGGATATTTTACCCCTCTTCAAGGCAGAGCATTGGGATCCTGAGGCTTTGGTATCTTACTATAAGAGTATCGGGGCACAGTATTTTTTTGCTCTCGGCAACCATCATGACAATTTCGATCTTTGGGACAGTCAGTATCAGGAATGGAACTCGATGAACATCGGTCCACATCGTGACATCCTGGCAGGTTGGTCTGCTGCCTGCAAAAAAGTGGGACTTCCTTTCGGTGTCAGTCTCCATGCGGACCATGCATGGATATGGTATGAGCCGACTCAGCGTTACGACCGGGCCGGGAACAGAATTGGCGAGTCTTATGATGGTGTATTGACCAAAGCCGACGGAAAGGGCAAATGGTGGGAGGGAATGGATCCCCAACGCCTCTATCGGCAGGACCATCCGCTCAGCCGGGGATCCTGGGCCGACGGGATGATCCACCGGCAGTGGGGCTGGGGCGATGGAGCCTGCCTGCCGAGCCGGGAGTTCGTGACCAACTTCTACGACCGCACGCTCGACGTGATCAACCGTTACAACCCCGACCTGCTCTATTTCGATGTGACCGTCGCCCCGTTCTATCCCATCAGTGATGCCGGTCTGAAGATCGCGGCCCATTTCTACAACCACAACATGGCTACCCACAAGGGCAAGCTGGAGGGCGTGATGTTCGGCAAAATATTGGATGAAAAGCAGCGTAGAGGGCTGACCTGGGATGTGGAGCGGGGCGCCCCGAACGACATACAGCCACGGCCATGGCAGTCGTGCTCCTGCATCGGCGGATGGCACTACAACACGGAGATCTACGAGCAGAATCGCTACAAGTCGGCCGCGACGGTGGTGAAGCTGCTCGCCGACATCGTCAGCAAGAACGGGAACCTGCTGCTCAGCGTGCCCTTGCGCGCCGACGGTACCTTCGATGAGAAAGAGAAAGCGATATTGGACGAGTTTGGTGTCTGGATGAGACAGAACAAGGAGAGCATCGTGGGCACGCGTCCCTGGAAGCGGTTTGGTGAAGGGCCGATTGCTGAATCGGATGTCAAGTTGAAAGCCCAGGGATTTAATGAAAACGCTTACACCAAAGCTACGAGTCATGAAGTGCGCTTCACGCAGACGCCGAAGGCCGTCTACGCCATCGCGTTGGCTTGGCCCGATACCAACGAGGTGACGATCCGGTCGATGGCCGAGGGGTCGGAGCTCTATCCCGGGAAGATCTCGCGGGTCGACCTGCTGGGCTTCGGCAGGGTCGGCTTCAGGCGCACGGCCGCCGGACTGGTGGTCACGCTGCCCGCCCGGCGCGTGAACACGATCGCCCCCGTGCTGCGGATCCGCAAGTGACACGTCGCGCGCGCCTCTGGCGGAGCATGCTTCCGGGGGCTGCGGAGGATAGCTCCGCGGCCCCCGGAAGTGTCGTCCGGAGCCTCCGGAGCTATCCTCCGCCGGATCCGCTGTCGGCCTCTCCCAAATGGGGAGGTCTTTTTTTGCGTTTCCGCGTGTTGCAGTTTGGCATGATCTTTGTATCTTTGCATCCTGTTATTTGCAAATAAAGAGCGATATGAAGATCAAAGAAATACCCGTCCTATTGCTGACGGGCTACTTAGGAAGCGGTAAAACAACTTTGGTGAACCGCATTCTCGCCAACGAGCGGGGGATCAAGTTTGCTGTCATCGTCAATGATATCGGCGAGGTGAACATCGATGCAAGCCTGATAGAGAAAGGTGGAATCGTGGGGCAGGGCGATGACAGTCTCGTGGCCTTACAGAACGGCTGCATTTGCTGTACGCTGAAGATGGATCTTGTGCAACAGATCAGTGACATCGTCGCCATGCAGCGGTTTGACTACATCGTCATTGAAGCGAGTGGTATATGTGAGCCTGCCCCGATAGCCCAGACCATTAGTGCCTATCCCCAGCTCTATCCGCAGTATGCCAAGGATGGTATCTGTCGCCTCGACTGCATTGCCACCGTGGTTGACGCCAAGCGTATGAAGGATGAGTTTGATAATGGTAACGACCTGCTCAAACAGAACCTTGGTGAAGACGATCTCGAGAGTTTGGTCATCCAGCAGATCGAATTCTGTAACCTTGTTATATTAAATAAGGTGTCGGAAGTGGACGCCGAGGATCTTGGACGCGTCAAGTCTATCATTCACGCATTGCAGCCAAAGGCCGAGATCATTGAGTGTGATTATGCGGACATAGATCTCAGTAGGATCCTGAACACCGGACTTTTCAATTTTGATGAAGTGGCCACTTCGGCTGCCTGGATTGCAGCCATCGAGGGTGAAGAAGATGATCTGGAGAATGAAGAGTCGGGCGAAGCATTGGAGTATGATATCGAGACTTTCGTCTATTCCCGCCGCCGCCCGTTCAATCTTGGATTCTTTGACGAGTTTGTAGCCCGCAAATGGCCTCGCAATGTCATTCGTTGCAAGGGAATATGTTATTTTCGAGACGAGATGGATACATGCTATGTCTTCGAGCAGGCGGGCCGTCAGGTTGGTCTGCGCAATGCAGGCCAGTGGTACGCAACGATGGAACGCGAGGAGCTCAAGCAGATGATGGAGCGCAATCCCGGTCTCCGTCGCGACTGGGATGATCATTATGGTGACCGTATGCAGAAGCTTGTCTTTATAGGACAACACTTGGATCGGGAAGCGATCACGCGCGAACTGGACAAGTGCTTGGAGGATTAGTATACGTACATCGTGCCTTCCAAATAGCAGTGGCTCTGACTCTGCCATCTTAATGAAGGATCTGTCCCTGCTTGACGGCTGCCAGACGGATAGAAAGCATGTGATCTCCCTACGTCTGAGACCCACATCGCAAAAACGAGAAAGTTGCAGAAGACTTTCTCGTTTTCGATGATATGCCTCTTCGTTGACAGTCTGTACGATCGAGGAGGATTCTCTTTTGTCAGTTTACTTTCTGTCCTTTGATCCAGAGTGGGCGATCCTATAGCCCAAACAGATTAAGTAGCTTGTCTATTAGCTTGTTGACAGTCTTTGCAGAAGTGCTGTCAGTGTGTTGATTCACTTCGTTCCTGATGGACGTTTTCACTTTTTCGCTGACCTGTTGAATGGATTTGTCTGCCTGCTGTATCACATATTTCTGGATGTCCGTTTCGGTGTCATCCGCTGGCGAATTTTGTTGCACTTGTTGCTCTGCGTCAGGTGTTTCGTCCTGTCCGTTATGCTGTCTGCCAAAGGCGTCTTTGTCGTCTTCCGTTCCCGGATCGTTATTGTGTATTACACTACCGTTAATTTTTCGTTCGATGTCCTTGCTGTTCATAGTCCAGACATGACCGAAACATCCGAATGAAGCTGTGTGTGAGCGACCGTCGAATTCTATCGTACAAGTTGAGAAAAGACCATAGTTATGATAGGTGAGAATCTGTCCTATAGCCGCGTCAAGAATACGATGGCCGATCATACGACTGAGCATGTTGAACCCCTGCGAGAATATGTCATCTCCTTCGTTGCCTGTCATTTTGTCCATAGCTGTTGCCACTTCGCTGTGGATGGCCGTCTCGTGAGCCTCTTTTGACGGATTGGTGAACGCCATCAGTAGCAGGATGATAAGTAGGGCGATGATGCCAATGAGACGAGAGTTGCCGTTTCTGCTCTGCTTCTCTGCCGTCTCGGCTCGATTCTCGCGATAGGGCGGTGTGCCGGAAGATTGCCAGTCGTTTTCGGGAGCATTGGAGTCAGAGCCTGGCGGAGCGTCCATGCGGGTGCTGGCAGGAATTTCAGGCGGAGTTCCGTTGATGATCGGGCGAAGTTCCTCAACCTTCCATGCTGGCGTCCATTCGGCCATGCCTTCTGCCCAGACCAATGTTTCTGAGGTCAGATGGTACAGGCGTAGTTCTTCTAAGGTGAACGGGCCTTGCTGGCTGTTGTTCTCTATGATGAAATAGTTCATCTTATTCCTTGTTCAAACGTTTGCGCTCAAGGTGGTCAAGTACGATTTTGCGCATGCGCATGTTCTTCGGCGTGACTTCCACGTACTCGTCGCTCTTGATATATTCGAGGCATTCCTCAAGGCTCATCACCGTTTTCGGGATGACCCGGGCTTTCTCGTCGGATCCGCTTGCGCGCACATTGGTCAGCTGCTTAGCCTTCGTCACGTTGATCACGAGATCGTTGTCGTGAACGTGCTCCCCCACTACCTGACCGGCATAGACTTCCTCCCCCGGATCGATGAAGAATTTACCGCGATCCTGGAGCTTGTCAATGGAGTAGGCGTATGATGTTCCTGTCTCGAGCGCAATCATCGAGCCGTTGGTGCGGCGCACGATTTCACCTTTGAAAGGTTGATAATTTTTGTAGCGGTGCGCCATAATGGCTTCGCCCTGACTGGCTGTCAAAACATTTGTGCGGAGACCGATAATGCCTCGCGAAGGAATCTCGAACTGGATGTTGACACGATCTCCCTCGGTATCCATACCGATCAGATCTCCCTTTCGGCGCGTGACCATGTCAATCATCTTGCTGGAAAATTCCTCCGGCACATTGATCGTGAGCTCCTCAATCGGTTCGCATTTCACACCGTCAATCTCCTTGTAAATCACCTGCGGCTGACCGACCTGCAATTCGTAGCCCTCACGTCTCATGGTTTCGATGAGCACTGATAGGTGCAGCACACCGCGTCCGCTGACGATCCACTTGTCCGTGCTGTCCTCTACGGGTTCCACTCGCAGGGCCAAGTTCTTTTCCAATTCTTTCTTCAAGCGTTCGCTGATATGGCGGCTAGTGCAGTATTTTCCCTCGCGCCCGAAGAACGGAGAGTCGTTGATGGTGAACAACATGGACATAGTTGGCTCGTCAATTGCGATGGGCGGAAGCGGTTCGGGGTTTTCAAAGTCGGCAATGGTGTCGCCGATCTCAAAGTTCTCCAAGCCGATCACAGCGCACAAGTCGCCACTCTCGACCATCGATGTCTTCTTATGCCCCATGCCTTCAAAGGTGTGTAGCTCTTTGATTTTCGTGCGTTCCTTCGTGCCGTCGCGGTGGCAGATGGTGATATTCATGCCGTCTTTCAATGTGCCTCGGTGTACGCGTCCCACAGCGATCCGCCCCGTATAGTTGGAATAATCCAGTGACGTAATCAGCATCTGCGGGGTTCCTTCAAGATGTTGCGGGGCCGGAATAACTTCAATGATCTTGTCCAATAGATAGTCTATGTTGCTCGTTGGCGTGCGCCAGTCCTCTCCCATCCAGCCGTTCTTGGCAGAGCCGTAGACAACGGGAAAGTCGAGTTGATCTTCGGATGCGTTGAGGTCACACATGAGATCGAACACCATCTCGTACACTTCTTCTGGCCGACAGTTGGGCTTATCGACTTTGTTTACAACCACGATCGGTTTCAGTCCGATTTGTAATGCTTTCTGAAGAACGAAGCGCGTCTGGGGCATAGGACCCTCAAAGGCATCCACTAAGAGCAGACATCCGTCCGCCATGTTGAGCACGCGTTCCACCTCACCGCCGAAATCGGAGTGCCCCGGGGTGTCAAGTATGTTGATCTTTACATTTTTCCAGTTGATCGATACGTTCTTTGAAAGAATGGTTATCCCTCGTTCACGCTCCAGGTCATTGGAGTCAAGGACTTCACTGCTGTTGTCTTGTCCGTCACGGAAGAGTTTTCCAGCGAGCATCATTTTGTCGACCAGCGTCGTCTTGCCATGGTCAACGTGTGCAATAACTGCAATGTTTCTAATGTCTTGCATTTTGTTTTCCTAAAAATTCGAGTGCAAAATTACAAAAAAGAAATGAGACTATGGCGGAATGGATAAGGTAAGGTGAGAGATTGGTATATAAAATTTGTTAACATCGTTGCATTTTCAATGCGCTATTTTTCTGTATCTTCTTTTTTATCGTTATCTTTGCACCGCATTTTCGGAAAGTCCGATGCATTCGATGGAGCTTGCTGTTGTGATTAAGGCAGTTGTGCGCCGGAAGGATGTGATGATGCAGCAATATTAATCAAATTATCAACATGTATTTAGACAGAACGAAGAAGGAAGAAATCTTCGGACAGTATGGCAAGTCAGCCGCTGACACAGGCTCTGCAGAGAGCCAGATTGCTTTGTTTACTTATCGCATCGCTCATTTGACCGAGCATGTAAAGACCCATCACAAGGACTTCGTAACTACCCGTTCGCTGACCAAACTGGTAGGCAAGCGCCGTGCGTTGCTCGACTATCTCTATAAAGTCGATGTCAATCGCTATCGTGCCATCATCAAGGCACTCGGTCTGAGAAAGTAAGCCTGTGAAAGCATGCTGTCGTGGCATCTGTCAGACAGGACTTAAGATAAAATCCCGTTATTGTCAATGACGATAACGGGATTTTTCTCTATTATGCTTGGTCTCTCAGCCATGATCCGAAATGATGGACAGGTTTTGCCGGCTAATCATTCGGATCGGTCTTCTTCTGTCCATATCTCTTTCAGCGGACGCATGACGAAGTCGCGTTCCCACATCAGCGGATGGGGAATGGTTAAGTCCGGCTCGTGCATGTGCAGGTCATCATAGAGTAGGATGTCGATGTCAATGATCCGGTCTGTATATTGATGTCCGACGGTCTTGTGAGCACGCCCCATCTGTCGCTCTATCCTTTGAGTGGCTTCTAAAAGCTGACGGGGAGCCAGCGTGGTCTCCACGCAGATGCAGGCGTTGAGAAACATGTTCGGACTGTCAAATCCCCACGGTTCCGTCTCGATGAACTTTGACTGATGCCTGACAGTTCCGATCTCTTCGCCGATATGTCCTATGGATTCATTGAGCAGCGACCGTCGGTTGCCTATATTGCTTCCAAGACCGAGATAGACCACATGCTTCATGTTTCCTTCTTTTCTTTCATCAAGTTAAAGATTTGCAGTTACCCTGCTTTTGGTGCTGTTTTCCACGGACAGGAATCACGTTCCTTGCCCGTGTCGGCACAAGCCGCGGCTGCCTGCTGCTAATCGTTCAGTATCAGCAGTGAGTCTCCGAAGCATCCGAACTTGTAGCCATTCTTGACCGCAAGATTATAGGCTTCCATCACGAAGTCGTATCCGCCGAATGCGGCTGTTGCCATCAGCAGCGTCGAAAGCGGATGATAGAAGTTGACCACCATCGAATCGGCGAAGCCGAAATCATAAGGCGGGAAGATGAACTTGTTAGTCCAGCCCTCGTATTCTTTCAGCAGACCGTCGGTTCCGACTGCTGTCTCTGTTGCTTTCAGCACACTGACACCTACAACGCACACTCTGTGGCCCTCCTGCTTGCTGCGGTTGGCCATCTCGCAGCATTGCTGATTGACAAACATCTGTTCCGAATCCATCTTGTGTTTTGTCAGATCTTCCACCTCAATTTCATGGAAGTTGCCCAATCCGCAGTGCAGTGTGATATAGGAGAAGTTCAGTCC
>ONHE01000061.1 GCA_900317545.1 uncultured Prevotella sp.
CTCGAATTTGACGAGTTGCTCAGCGAGATCGAGGCGATCGTCTACAGTGGAACGAAGTTAAACATCGATTATTTCCTCGAAGACGTGATGGACGAGGACCATGTGGACGAGATCTACGATTATTTCGCAGAGAGCGAAACCGATGACTTGAATTCGGCTTTGGAAGAACTCGGCGATGAATGCACCGAAGAGGAGATCCGCCTGGTGCGCATCAAGTTCCTCTCGGAGATGGCCAACTGATCGCCGTCATCATCCCGCGTGACATGCCTGCATGCGACGCGGTGCTCATGAAGTTGCCTTCCGCTTATGCGGGTGGCAACTTTTTTCATGCCTTGAAGGTCAGCCCGGATCGGGGACATGACCGGAGGAGTAGTTGTGAAATTATTATGAATTTTATTGACATGATCTCCTCTGTGGTTGCGCTGTGGCCGGTCGAAGGCGGAAGCGGACGCGGATGGCACCGTTTTGCCTGTTTTCAGAAACGGCTGAAAATCAGCTCCTTATTTCATTCGACTTGCTTTCGTCTTCCGCAGAGCATGGCTTAGGAAGGGGCGGAAGATAGCTTTGGGCAGGCTGCAACTGTCCTTTGGATCCTCTGCAGACCGCATTCAGCGGTGTAAGAGCATAGCTGCGGGCCGTCGGGAGCTATGCTTTGGTCTGTCCGGAAGATAGCTCCGGGCGGCCCGGAGGATAGCTTTGGCCGGCGGAGGATGCCGGTCCGTCTGCCAAGAGGGTGTCTTCCGCTTTCCGGAAAGCCGTTTCCCGTCGTAGAATGAGCCATGAAACCGACGGGAAAAATGATCAATTTTTCGGACTGATCTTTTGCTTCCTGTCCGCCTGCAGTCCGTCTTTCCGGTGGCGTAAGCAGGCTGCCCGACAGAGGAATGGGGCCCCGTGCCGCGACTTCCTGCCTCAGGAGGCTGCCTCAGACGTGCGCTTTGCCTTTGACACCGCAGGCAGGCCGCGTTCCAGTCTGTGCCAGGCAGACCTTCGGAAGCCCGTCGGCTGAGGGCCAGTGGAGGCCTTGGTACGGCGTTAAATACCATTAAATGGGACAGAAAATCATCAATTCTCATGCCCGTGTGGATTTTTATTGCTAAATTTGCACGCAATAAATTTCTAAAGTCACTATATGTCATCATTTGTTGCAGATAAAATTTTCATGGACGGACTGACCTTTGACGACGTCCTGTTGATCCCTGCTTATTCAGAGGTACTGCCCAAAGAGGTAGAGTTGAAAACCAAGTTCTCGCGTCATATCGAGCTGAATGTGCCATTCGTAACGGCGGCTATGGACACGGTGACCGAGTCGGAGATGGCCATAGCCATAGCCCGCGAAGGTGGCATCGGTGTGATCCACAAGAATATGTCCATCGAGGAGCAGGCCCGGCAGGTCGCGATCGTCAAGCGCGCCGAGAACGGCATGATCTATGATCCGGTGACGATCCGCCGCGGACGGACGGTCAAGGACGCCCTCGAAATGATGCACGACTATCACATCGGCGGCATTCCCGTGGTCGATGAGGACAATCATCTCGTAGGCATTGTCACCAACCGTGACCTGCGTTTCGAGCGTCGGCTCGACAAACTGATCGATGAAGTGATGACGACGGAGAACCTCGTGACGACCCATCAGCAGACAGATCTGATGGCGGCGGCACAGATCCTCCAGGAAAACAAGATTGAAAAACTCCCCGTGGTCGATGCTCTCAACCATCTCGTGGGGCTGATCACCTATAAGGACATCACCAAGGCCAAGGACAAGCCGATGGCTTGCAAGGACGAAAAGGGCCGGTTGCGCGTTGCCGCAGGCGTCGGCGTGACTGCCGATACGCTGGATCGGGCACGGGCATTGGTAGAGGCCGGCGTCGATGCCATCGTCATTGACACGGCCCACGGACACAGTAAAGGCGTGGTGGAGAAACTCCACGACGTCAAGGCCGCTTTCCCCCAGCTCGATGTCGTCGTCGGAAACATTGCCACGGGCGAGGCCGCACGCTATCTCGTTGACAACGGAGCCGATGCCGTCAAGGTCGGTATCGGACCGGGAAGCATCTGCACCACCCGCGTCGTGGCAGGCGTAGGCGTGCCCCAGCTGAGCGCCGTCTACGACGTCTATTCAGCATTGAAAGACTCTGATGTGCCCCTCATCGCCGACGGCGGACTGCGTTACTCGGGCGATGTCGTGAAGGCGCTCGCCGCCGGAGGAAGCAGCGTGATGATCGGTTCGCTCGTAGCGGGAACCGAGGAGAGCCCGGGCGAGACGATCATCTTCAACGGACGCAAGTTCAAGAGCTATCGCGGCATGGGCTCATTGGAGGCCATGGAGCAGAAGAACGGCAGCCGCGACCGCTATTTCCAGAGCGATGTCAGAGATGCCAAGAAGCTCGTTCCGGAGGGCATAGCAGGCCGCGTGCCTTACAAGGGAACCGTGCAGGAAGTGATCTATCAGCTCACCGGCGGTCTCCGTTCGGGCATGGGCTACTGCGGCGCTGCGTCGATCGCAAAGCTGCATGATGCCAAGTTCACACGCATTACCAACGCCGGTGTGCTCGAGAGTCATCCGCATGACATCACGATCACCAGCGAAGCTCCCAACTACTCCCGTCACGAGTGAGACCTGACGTCTGCTGCCGCGCCCTCTGCCCTCGCATGAAGAGGCCCCGGCGGCCGGCAGCAGCCTGTCTGTAAACTATAAACAATGCCCGAAGAGGGAATATATCGGATATGAAAGTGAAACTGTTGTTGGGAGCGTTGCTCCTGTGCGGAATCCAGTCGCTGGCCCAAAAAACCTCCGATCCGGTCATCATGACGATCAATGGACAACCGGTCAGCAGGTCTGAATTTGAATATTCGTACAACAAGAACAATGCCGAAGGCGTCATCGACAAGAAGAGCGTCGAGGAGTATGTGGACCTGTTCATCAACTATAAGTTGAAAGTGGCGGCAGCAATGGAAGCCCGTTTAGACACGATGAAGTCGTTCCAGAACGAGTTTGCGGGCTATCGCGACCAGCAGATCCGTCCTTCCGTGATCACCGATGCAGACGTGGAGGCTGAGGCACGCAGAATTTATGAGGAGTCGAAAGCCCGAGCCGTCAGCAACGGAGGACTCGTCAAGGTTGCTCATATCCTGGCGTTGATGAAGCAGAAGGCCACGCCAGATGAGGAGCGACGGGCCAAGTTGCGCATCGATTCGGTCTATCAGGCACTGCTCAAAGGTGCCGACTTCGCAGCCGAAGCACGCCGTCTGTCGGACGACAAAGGATCGGCAGCCAACGGCGGAGAACTGCCTTGGATCGGCAAGGGACAGACACTGAAAGAGTTTGAGGATGTTGCATTCTCGCTCAAACCCGGCGAGATGAGTAAGCCTTTCAAGTCGCCCGCTGGGTGGCACATCGTGCTCATGAAGCAGCGACAGACGTTCTTCTCTTACGATTCGGTCAAGGCGGATATCATTCGGTTCATCGATCAGCGGGGCTTGCGCGAGCAGGTCATCGACCGCAAGTTGGATTCGCTCGCACGGACTGCCGCTCCTCCCTCCACCTCGGCCAAGATCCTCGAAGACAAGATGCTCGAGATGGAGACGAAGGATCCCAATCTCAAGTATCTCATTCAGGAATACCACGATGGGCTGCTGCTCTATGAAATCAGCAATCGGACCGTATGGGAGAAAGCCGAAAAGGACGAGAATGGTCTGCTCGACTATTTTAAGAAACACAAGAAAAGATACGTCTGGGACACCCCGAGATATAAAGGCATCGCTTATCGGACACGCTCCAAGGACGATATCAAGGCTGTCCGGAAGACTGTCAAGGGACTTCCGTTCAGCGCATGGGGGGATCGTCTCCGCACCATATTCAATAAAGACAGTGTGCTCCGCATCAAGGTCGTCAAGGGACTTTTCCGCAAAGGCGACAACGCATTGGTGGATCGCATGGTCTTCAAGAAAGACACGATGGATACGCCTGTGAAGGATTATCCGTTCGTAGCTGTCTATGGCAAGAAACTCAAGGCACCGAAGGAGCTCGACGACGTGCGTTCGTTAGTGCTGGCCGACTATCAGGAAGAGCTCGAACGGGAGTGGGTCGCCCAGCTGAGGAAGCGTTTCCCGTTCACGGTCGACCGCAACGTACTCTCTACAGTCAACAAGCATTAGATCAAAATATCGCAAGCGTATGAAAATCAGATATCAAATAGTGACGGCTTTCGTCCTCTTCCTGCTCCTCGCAGGCATGAGCGCGCGTGCCGGAAGAATGAGGCTGTCGGCTCCGAAGCAGGCTCCCGATACGGCCAAAGTAAAGTCGACGGAACCCAAGATACCGGAATCCTGTATCGTCGATGAGGTCATCTGGATCGTCGGCGATGAGCCTATTCTGAAGTCGGAAGTCGAAGCCATGCGCCTCGAAGGGGAAAGCCAGAACATGAAGTGGAACGGTGATCCCGACTGTGCCATACCAGAACAGATGGCCGTACAGAAACTCTTCCTCCATCAGGCACAGATTGACTCGATCGAAGTCACCGAATCCGAGATCTCCCAAGGCATCGAGGATCAGATCAACCACTGGATTTCGATCTTCGGATCACGTGAGAAACTTGAAGAGTATCGTAACATGACGGTCACGCAGATGCGACAGCAGATGCACGATGACTTCAAGAACAGCCAGCTCATCCAGCGCATGAAGCAGAAACTGGTCAAAGACATCGAAGTCACACCTTCTGCGGTCAGGAAGTACTTTGACAAGCTCCCCGAGGACAGCATACCCTTTGTGCCGACGGCAGTGGAGGTTGAAATCCTGACAAACCAGGCCAAGATCTCCCAGCAGGAGATCAACCGGGTGAAGGAGGAACTGCGTAACTACACGGAAAGAATCAACAATGGAGAGACGACTTTTGCCACCTTGGCACGCCTCTATTCGGAAGACCCGGGCTCTGCACGCATGGGCGGAGAGATGGATTATGCCGGACGGGCGAAGTTCGTGCCTGAATTCGCGGCCGTGGCGTTCAACTTGACCGATCCGAAAAAGGTGTCGAAGATCGTCGAGACGGAGTTCGGATTCCACATTATCCAGCTCATAGACAAGCGCGGAGACCGTGTCAAGGTGCGCCATATCCTCCGTAAGCCGCACGTGTCACAGGAAGCCATCGACGCCGCAATCCTGCATCTCGACTCCATCGCAGCCGACATAAGAGCCAATAAGTTCACGTTCGAGGAGGCCGCGTCCTACCTTTCGGATGACAAGGACACCAAGAGCAATAACGGACTGATGGCTTTTAACGATCCCGAAACGATGTCCCGCACGTCGCGTTTCCAGATGAAGGACCTTCCGACCGAGGTCGCCCGCGTCGTCGATACGATGAAGGTGGGCGAGGTGTCGCGAGCTTTCCAGATGATCAATGATAAAGGCAAGACGGTCTGTGCATTGGTGAAACTGAAGAACCGCATTGAAGGACATCGGGCGAATATCACGGAAGACTTCCAGGTCATGCAGAATGCGGTGCTTGAGAAGGAACGTGAGAAGAAACTGCACGACTGGGTCGTCAACAAGATCAAGAATACCTACGTGCGGATGAACGATCGTTACAAGGATTGTAAGTTCGAATATCAGGGCTGGGTAAAATGACTCCCGACCGACCAAGAACGGATTGAATGATTGCAGAATCACATCTCATGCGCTGTTGCAGCAGGTACAGGACGGCTTTGCTCGTGGCTCTGTGCCTGTTTGCCCTCTGCGTATGGTCCATGCCCCGGCAGCGTAAGAAACAACGGCCACGCACGGATGAGCGTGTCTACCTATTGCACTCGGACGAGCTGAAATATGACATGTACGGCGCAAACCCCGGTGCGCAGATCGTCAAAGGCAAGGTCTCGTTCCGCCATAAGGGCGCGCGGCTGTGGTGCGACAGCGCTTATTTCTATCAGGAAGCAAACGCCGTGAAAGCCTTCGGGCACGTCCGGTTCGTGCAGGGCGACACGCTGTCGCTCACATGTGACTATGCCGACTATGACGGACAGACGCAGCAGATGAGCGCCCGAAATCATGTCGTCATGAAACACCGCCGCCAAACGCTCCACACGGACAGTCTCAACTATGACCGTCTCTATAATTACGCCTACTTCTTTGAGGGCGGAACGCTCGTCGACGGTAAGGACCGGCTGGTCTCCGACTGGGGTGAGTACCACACGGACACGCGACAGGCCGTTTTCTATTATAATGTGAAGATGCGCAGCACGGACCGGCTGATCACGACGGACACGCTCTATTATGATACGACAAAGTCGCTCGCGCATGTCGTGGGACCCAAGACGCGGATCACGTCGGGGGCCAGCGTGGTCGACACGGAAGACGCCTACTACGACACGAAGACGGATAAGGCGCGGCTGTATGGACGGTCCACCGTGGTCGACCGGCAGAAGACGATCACCGGAGACACGCTTCTCTATGTCAAGAACGGCGACAGTCACGGGTACGGAAACGTCGTCTATGTCGACAAGGAGAACAAGAATGCCATCACGTGTGATGAGTTTGTCTACAACGAAAAGACCGGATACGGCTACGCCACGAAGCGAGCGCTGGTCAAGGACTATTCCCAGAAGGATACGTTATATGCACATGCGGACACGATGAAGATCTATACGTTCAACATAAACACGGACTCCGTCTTCCGGAAAGTCCACTGCTATGCGAAGGTCCGCGTGTTCCGGCCGGACGTGCAGGCGGTCTGTGACTCGCTGGTCTACAACTCGAAGGACTCCTGCATGATCATGTACCACGATCCGATCGTATGGAACGGCGGACGTCAACTGCTTGGGGAGGTGATCAAGGTCTACCTCAACGACTCGACGGTCCGTCAGGCCGACGTGAACGGACAGGCGCTCTCGATCGAGCAGCTGGCCGATCAGAAGCACTTCAACCAGATCTCTTCGCGCGACATGTTTGCTTACTTCAAGGAAGGAAAGCTCCGGATGAGCAAGGCAGTAGGCAACGTCAGGTCAGTCTATTACCCCGTGGATGACAAGGACTCTTCGCTGATCGGACTCGATTATATGGAGACCGACACGATGAAGATGTTCCTCTCGGAGGAGCGCAAGTTGGAGAAGATCTGGGTGAACAAGCCGCAGGGAACGCTCTATCCTATCACGCAGATCCCGCCCGGAAAAGAAAAGTTAGACGTGTTTGCATGGTTTGACTATATCCGGCCGACAGATAAGGACGACGTATTCAAATGGCGCGGAAAGGGCGGAGACAACACGCTGAAGATCCAGAAACGCCAGAAGGCGCCGCTGCAGCATCTGAACCCTAAACCGACTAACGCGCCCCCGTCTCCGCCCGAGCCGCCTGCCGGGGAGAAAGGGGTCTCGTCATGAGTATCTTCTCCGCCCGGAAGCCCCGCGGATTCAACCATCATTTCATCTACGTAGACGAAAGGAAGGAGCGGATCAAGGAGATTGAGCAACGCGCCCGGGAGCGATCAGGGCAGACGGCGCGTGCCGAACGGCGGGCGGATCACTTGCGCGGGGCGTTCCGAAACGACAGACTGCGACATCGGCAAGCGTTGCAGCACCGTCTTCTGATTTTCTATATAGCCTGTCTGCTGATCCTCTTTCTCGCTTTGATGATGATGGGATTCCTGTTTTAGAGACGGTCTGAGGATCACACAAAGATGAACAATTCGTAGCTATGAGCGATATTATACAACTTCTGCCTGATGCCGTGGCCAATCAGATTGCAGCCGGAGAGGTGATCCAAAGACCTGCTTCGGTCGTGAAAGAGCTGATGGAAAATGCGGTCGACGCAGGTGCCTCGACGATCAATGTGCTTGTCGTGGATGCCGGACGGACATCGATCCAGGTCATCGACGACGGCAAGGGGATGTCGGAGACGGATGCGCGACTTTCCTTTGAGCGACACGCCACGTCCAAAATCAGCAAGGCCGAGGATCTCTTCGCCTTGCATACGATGGGCTTTCGCGGTGAGGCTTTGGCTTCGATAGCCGCTGTGGCGCAGGTCGACCTGCGAACCCGGCAGGCGGCGGACGAGGTCGGCACGAAGCTCACCATATCCGGATCGCGTTTCTTGGGGCAGGAAGTGTGTGCTTGTCCGGCAGGCAGTAACTTCCTCATCGAGAACCTCTTCTATAATGTCCCGGCACGGAGGAAGTTCCTGAAATCGAACGCCACGGAACTCAACAACATTATCACGGCCTTCCAGCGGATCGTTTTGGTCAATCCGCAGGTATCGTTCACGCTCCACAGCAACGGCACCGAGCTGTTCAATCTCAAAGCGGCGGGACTGCGGCAGCGCATCATCGACGTCTTTGGAAAGCGTCTCAACCAGGACCTCCTGCCCTTGAGCGTGGACACGACGATGTGTAAGCTGATGGGATTTGTAGGCAAACCGGAGTCCGCACGCAAGCGGGGCGCCCACCAGTACTTCTTTGTCAACGGCCGGTACATGAAACATCCCTACTACCATAAGGCCGTCATGAATGCCTTTGAGCGCATGGTGCCGACGGGTGAGCAAGTGCCTTATTTCATCTATTTTGACGTGCCGGCCGGCGATATCGATGTGAATATCCACCCGACGAAGACAGAAATCAAGTTCGAAAACGAGCAGGCGATCTGGCAGATCCTCGCCGCGGCGGTGAAAGAGTCGGTCGGCCTGTTCAACGAAGTGCCCACGATCGACTTCGATACGCAGGGCAAGCCCGATATTCCGGTCTTCAATCCCGGCGCCACACCCGTGCAGGCACCGCGCGTCAACTATAATCCGGCCTACAATCCGTTCCAGTCTGACCGCTCCGAATCGGCCACGCCGCGCGTCCCCGATCAGTGGGAGCAGCTCTATGAAGGCCTGAAAAGAAAGCCCGAAGGACAGGCCGGAATCTTTGACGACACCGAAACCGACAGCCAGGAACTGGCAGGCAGCAGCATCATTGCCGAGAAATCGCCCACGCATTATCAATATAAGGGGCGCTTCATCATGACCGCCGTCAAGTCGGGACTGATGATCATCGACCAGCATAGGGCACATGTCCGCGTGCTGTATGAGCATTACAAGAATCTGTTGGCATCGCGTGGCGGTTCCTCCCAGAAGGTCCTGTTTCCCGAAGCGATCCATTTCTCGCCCGCCGAACAGCAGGGCGTCGAAAGCGTATGGGACGAACTGACCGGCATGGGCTTCGAACTGACCGACTTAGGCGGCGGCAGTTACGCCATCAACGCAGTGCCCGCTGGGCTCGAAGGCATGAATATGGCCCGGCTGGTGCATGAAATGGTCGACTCCGCTATCAGCCGGCACACCAGCGTCAAGGATGACATCAACCATGCTCTGGCCATGACTTTGGCGCGCAACGCGGCCATCCCTTACGGTCAGATCCTCAACAACGACGAGATGGAGAATATGGTCAACCAGCTCTTCGCATGCTCCAACGCCAACTATACGCCTGACGGAAAGACCATTCTGGGCATTTTGAAGCAGGAGGAAATAGAGCATTTGCTCGGATAGCTGATAAAAGACAGGAATAAGGATGCTTTTTCTGCTTTTTTAACATGAATATGATGTTTTTTCTTAAAACATACCATTTTGTTTAAAAAAAAGTATTATCTTTGTCCCGATAATCTCGTATAATATCAATTGATTACGAATGTCTTTAGAATTTATAAACCAAATGATTATGAAAAAATTATTGATTGTATTGGCTTTTGCCGGTCTCTCGCTGGGCCTCTCTGCTCAGGAGAATACCGAAGACCCCACATTGAAGTACAGTGTGGCTACCAACTCGTTCTGGAGCAACTGGTTTATCCAGGTGGGTGGTGAATGGAATGCCTGGTATTCAAGCCAGGAACACGGTATGGGTTTGGCACGCAGTCCGTTCAAGGATTTCCGCTCCAGCCCCGCCGCAGCTGTCGCTATCGGTAAGTGGTTCACGCCCGGACTCGGTCTCCGCACTAAGCTGCAGGGTATCTGGGGCAAGACAGTGAACGATGGTACCAATGAAGGAAACCACAACAAATATTGGGTTCTCAACGAGCATATCTTGTTCAACCTGAGCAATATGCTGGCTGGTTACAACCCCGACCGTGTGTGGAACTTCATCCCCTTCGCCGGTGGCGGCATCGGACGTTCGATGACTCACAACCTCTATGCAATGGATCTGAACGTCGGTATCCTGAATACGTTCCGTCTGAGCCGTAAGGTTGCGTTCAACGTGGAATTGGGATGGAACCGCTTCGAGAGTGATGCTGACGGACATGATATGACAAACTCAAAGCGCGGATGGGATTCCCACGACAACAACTTCTATGCTGAATTGGGTCTGACATTCAACCTCGGCAAGGGCACATGGAACAAAGTGCCTGACGTAGACGCCATCAAGGCGCTCGCCCAGTCGCAGATCGACGCCCTCAATGCACAGCTCAACGATGCCAATGCAGAGAACGCTCGCCTGAAGAACCTGTTGGCTAACCAGCCCAAGCAGGAGACTCCGGCTGCTGTAAAGGAGTTCATCACCACTCCGGTGTCTGTATTCTTCAACATCAACAAGACGAACATCGCTTCTCAGAAGGACCTCGTAAATGTTGAGGCTTTGGCTAAGTATGCTAAGCAGAACAACAACAACTTGAAGGTTGTAGGTTATGCAGACAGCGCAACTGGTACTGCAGAGCGCAACCAGTGGTTGTCTGAAGAGCGCGCCAAGACCGTTGCTGACGAGCTCGTTAAGCTCGGTATCGACCGCGACAAGATCACGACA
This sequence comes from uncultured Prevotella sp., assembly GCA_900317545.1. GTDB lineage: Bacteria > Bacteroidota > Bacteroidia > Bacteroidales > Bacteroidaceae > Prevotella. The sequence goes on from ONHE01000061.1 coordinate 10,755, forward strand.
GAAGGCAGAGGCGGCGTTGATGAGTTGTCGCCAATTTCATTCAACCGTCGCGCAACCGTTCAGATCGCAGACTAATCGCAAGATTATTCAGACATATAAGGTGTGCATCCCTATCCGGGGGTGCACACTTTTTTTATGTCTGATCTTGCTTGTGTCCCGCCTAAAGCATAGCTCCGTGCCGTCGAAAGCATAGCTCCGTGCAGCCTAATGAGAGGCTTCAATGGGTGGGGAAGAGGTGGGTGGAGGCGGAGGAAATGATCTTTTTTAGAAAAAAGTGCGTGAAATGTTTGGCTGTTTCCATGAAAATTGATACCTTTGCAACGCTTTACAGAAGCACGGGCGTTTAGCTCAGCTGGTTTAGAGCATCTGCCCTACAAGCAGAGGGTCGGCGGTTCGAATCCGTCAACGCCCACAAGGGGTGTTTCCCTGTGATCCTTCGGGATTGCAGGGATTTTTTTTTTGCCAATGTCGGAAAATCTCAGCTCGATTTTCTTATTCTTTCTTTTCTTTTTATTATCTTTGCGTATTCAAGTATCAAATTTGCTTCTGAACCATGATTTGGAATGAGACTGTCGAGTGTATGGGGCGCGATCAGCTACGCGAAATCCAGGGTATGCGGTTGAAAAAGATGGCGCATTACGTCTATTATAACACACCCTTCTATCGTAAGAAGTTTCAGGAGATGGACTTGTCTCCCGATGATATCAACGGCATTGACGACATTGTCAAGCTCCCCTTCACCGATAAGCTGGATCTGCGTGACAACTATCCGTTCGGCTTGGCGGCCGTGCCGATGAGCCAGATCGTGCGTATCCACGCCTCGTCGGGCACCACCGGCAAGCCCGTCGTCGTACTCTACACCCGCAAGGACCTTGCCACCTGGGCCGAATCGCTGTCCCGTGCCTTTACGGCTTACGGTGCCACGAAAGGCGACATCTTCCAGATCTCCTATGGCTACGGCTTGTTTTCGGGTGGCTTCGGTGCCCATGATGGGGCGACAAACATCGGGGCGAGCGTCATCCCGATGTCTTCCGGCAATACAAATAAGCAGATTACGCTGATGCACGATTTCGGTTCGACGGTGCTGTGCTGTACACCATCCTATGCCTTATTTCTCGGCGAGGCTATGAGAGAGAGCGGATACCCGATGGAGGAGTTTAAGTTGCGCATCGGAATGTTTGGCGCCGAGCCCTGGACAGAGCGCATGCGGCAGAAGTTAGAGGCCACGCTGGGCCTGAAAGCCTATGATTGCTACGGCCTGAGTGAGATAGCCGGACCTGGCGTAGGATTCGAATGCGAGTGCCAGCATGGTGCTCACATCAATGAAGATTATTTCTATCCAGAGGTCGTGGATCCCAAAACGGGTGCCGTCTTGCCCGAAGGGACGCTCGGGGAACTGTGCTTCACCCATCTGACTAAGGAAGGTATGCCCCTGTTGCGTTATCGCACGCACGACCTGACGGCCCTCTCTTACGACCGCTGTGCCTGCGGGCGCACCCTTGCCCGCATAGACCGCATTCTCGGACGATGTGACGATATGCTGATCATCCGGGGTGTCAACGTCTTCCCGACGCAAATTGAGACGGTTATCCTGAGCATGAAAGAGTTTGAACCGCACTATCTCCTGACTGTCGACAGGGTGAACAACACGGACACGACCGAGCTGTGTGTCGAGGTCAAGGAGGAATACTTCTGCGACGAGATGGCCCAGATGGTGCGCCTGCAGAAACAGCTCGACGCCGCCTTGCGCAGTGTCATCGGCATCGGTTTCCATGTGAAACTCGTCGAACCGAAGAGCATTGAGCGCAGCACGGGAAAGGTCAGGCACGTCATTGACAACCGGAAACTCTAATCATTAACCACAAACCAACCAACGATCATGTTAGCCAAGCAACTGTCAATCTTTCTTGAGAACAAGTCGGGACGCCTGACCGAAGTCACCAATGTGCTCGGCAGCGCCGGCCTGAACCTCAGTGCCATGAGCATTGCCGACAACAGCGACTTCGGCATCCTGCGCTGCATCGTGTCCGATCCGGAAGCTGCATGCCGCGAACTGAAGAAAGCCGGATTCGCCGTAAAAATCACGAGCGTCATCGGCATCAAGTGTCCCAATACGCCGGGAGCCCTGGCGCGCGTGCTGAAGTATCTCTCCGACAGCTCCGTTTTCATCGAGTATATGTACTCCTTCGCCAATGGCGACAGCGCAAACATCGTCATCCGTCCCACCGATCTGGAGCTCTGCGAGCGCATATTGGAAGAAAAGAAGGTGGAACTGATGGCGGCCAACGATCTCTATAAATTATAAAAGATGTAAAATTCTTGCGCTCAGATTTGGTCATTTCGTGAAAATGCTTTATCTTTGCATTCGCTTTTGCACTGCAAGGGGCGTTTAGCTCAGTTGGTTTAGAGCATCTGCCTTACAAGCAGAGGGTCGGGGGTTCGACTCCCTCAACGCCCACAGGAATCCCCGGAATGATTCTTTCCGGGGATTTCTTTGCGCATCCGGCAGCCGTTCTCCTGCGTTTTAGGATAATTTATCACTTCCTTCACAGCGTCTATCCGATCTTTTTTGTAATTTTGTGGTCTTAAAATACGTGATTGTTATGAAGCTTGATGTATTGACTGCCATATCACCCGTCGACGGTCGTTATAGAGAAAAGACTGCCCCCTTGGCTGCTTATTTTTCGGAATATGCGCTCATCCGATACCGCATTCGGGTGGAGATCGAATATTTCATAGCGCTTTGCGAGCTTCCATTGCCCCAATTGGCAGCCTTCGATCATGCCCGCTTCGATCAGCTCCGCGACATCTATCGGCACTTTGACGAGACTTCTGCCGCGCGCGTCAAGGAGATCGAGCGGACCACCAATCATGATGTGAAGGCCGTGGAATATTTCATCAAGGAACAGTTCGACCGCCTTGAGGGACTGGATGCCTATAAAGAGTTTATCCATTTTGGGCTCACTTCTCAGGATATCAACAACACCAGCGTGCCGCTCTCCATCAAGGAGGCGCTCGAAGAAGTCTATATCCCCCAGGTCGAAGCGCTCATCAGCCTGCTCCGTCAGTATGCCGACGACTGGAAAGACGTGCCCATGCTCGCCAAGACACACGGGCAGCCAGCCTCTCCCACGCGGCTTGGCAAGGAGATAGAGGTGTTCGCCTATCGCCTCGAAGAGCAGCTGCAGACCCTCCGGGCATGCAAGTACACGGCCAAATTCGGTGGTGCAACGGGCAACTTCAATGCCCATCACGTGGCCTATCCCGCCTATGACTGGCGCCAGTTTGGCAATCAGTTCGTCAGCGAGAAGTTGGGTTTGGAGCGCGAACAGTGGACCACACAGATCAGCAACTACGACCACTTGGCCAGCGTCTTCGATGCTATCCGCCGCATCAACACCGTCATCATCGATCTCGACCGCGACTTCTGGATGTACATCTCGATGGAATACTTCAAGCAGAAGATCAAGGCAGGAGAGGTCGGATCAAGCGCCATGCCCCACAAGGTCAACCCGATCGACTACGAAAACAGTGAGGGCAACCTCGGCATAGCGAATGCCATCCTGCAGTTCCTTGCACAGAAGCTGCCCGTAAGCCGCCTCCAGCGCGACCTCACTGATTCCACCGTGCTCCGCAATGTGGGCGTTCCGATCGGGCATAGCGTCATCGCCGTGCAGAGCACATTGAAGGGATTGGGTAAGCTCATACTCAATGAGGACAAGCTGTATGAAGATCTGGATCATACTTGGGCCGTCGTAGCGGAAGCCATACAAACCATCCTGCGCCGTGAGGGCTATCCCCATCCTTATGAAGCCCTCAAGGCTTTGACCCGCACAAACCAGACGATGACCGAGGAGACGATTCATCAGTTCATTCAAAATTTGGAAATCAGCGAAGACGTAAAGGCCGAATTGATGGCAATCACACCACACAACTACACAGGAATTTAAGTATTTAGACATATCATTATTAACCGCCGTGAGGCTAAAAAAGTAAAAACTACAAATGGATTCAGAATTAGACAACAAGACTCAGGATCAGTCTGCTGCCCAGCAAGATGATGCCCGTGAGGGCTATAGGCCGGCAGGCAACTATCAGAGAGATTATCATGCAGGGCCCAGACCTCAGCGCCCGCGTATTCATTCACAACATGCGTACAGTTCAGACCGGACTCCCGGCAGGGAAGAAGGTGGCTTCCGTCCCGAAGGTTTCGGCCTGGGACTGCAGAGCGGAGGTAACACTCAGCAGCAACGGAGTCGCCGTCCGCGGTTCAATAATGTCGGTGGATACCAACCCCGCGATCCGCATCAGGGCTATCCGCAGCGGAGCTATCAGCCGCGTCCGCAGGGCGGATATCGTCCCCGTTACAACAATCAGGAAGAGGAAGGTGGCTATCAGCCGCGCAGCGGATACCAGCCCCGCCAGCAGGGAAGCTATCGTCCGCGCTTCAACAGCAATGAAGAGGGCGGCGGATATCAGCCTCGCAGCAACTACGGAAACCGCGGGGGCTACCAGCAGCGCGGCGGTTACAACAGCCGTGGAGGCTATCAGCAGCGCGGCGGATACCAGCAGCGCGGCGGCTATCAGCCCGGTGGCGGCTATCGGCAGCGCACGCCAGGCTACGATCCGAACGCTAAATACAGTCTCAAGAAGCGTATCGAATACAAGGAAGAACATATCGATCCGAACGAGCCGATACGTCTCAACAAGTTCTTGGCCAATGCCGGGGTTTGCTCGCGGCGTGAAGCTGACGAGTTCATTCAAGCCGGCGTGGTCTCCGTCAACGGCAATGTGGTGACCGAACTGGGTACGAAAGTGCTTCGGACAGATGAAGTGAAGTTCCACGATCAGACCGTGTCGTTGGAGAAGAAGGTATATGTGCTGCTCAATAAGCCGAAGGATTACGTGACGACAAGTGACGATCCGCAGCAGCGCAAGACCGTTATGGATTTGGTGAAAGATGCATGCCCGGAGCGCATCTATCCCGTAGGCCGCTTGGACCGCAACACGACAGGCGTGCTGTTGCTGACCAACGACGGCGATTTAGCCAGCAAGTTGACCCACCCGAAGTTTCTGAAGAAGAAGGTATATCATGTCTTCCTCGACAAGAACGTGACTGCTACGGACCTCCAGAAGATTGCCGAGGGCGTCGAACTGGATGACGGCGAAGTGCACGCAGATGCCATCGAGTATGCCGACGAGCGCGACAAGAGTCAGATAGGTATTGAGATACACAGCGGAAAGAACCGCATCGTGCGCCGCATCTTCGAGAGCTTGGGCTACCGGGTGGTGCGTCTCGACCGTGTACAGTTTGCTGGTCTGACCAAGAAGAACCTGCGCCGAGGCGACTGGAGATTCCTGACGGAGAAGGAAGTGGAAATGCTTCGCATGGGCGCATTTGAATAATCGTGAATTTTAAGAACAATACAAGAGGACATGAAAAGAACTAAAGTTGTTGATGCATTGGCTTGCACCGACTTTGGAACCGATGTTACGGTGATGGGATGGGTGCGTACCCATCGCAGCAGCAAGGCCGTCGACTTCATCGCCTTGAATGACGGGTCGACGATAAAGAATATTCAGATCGTCGTCGATCCGGCCAAGTTCGATGAAGACACTTTGAAGCAGGTGACGACGGGTGCCAGCATCCGGGCAGCCGGAAAGTTGGTCGAGAGCCAGGGAGCGGGCCAGACGGTCGAGATACAGTGCGAGGATCTTGAGGTCTTCGGCGGCTGCGGAAGCGACTATCCGATGCAGAAGAAAGGCCAGAGCTTCGAGTATATGCGCCAGTATGCACATCTGCGCCTGCGCACCAACACGTTTGGGGCGGTGATGCGCATCCGTCATAACATGGCCATTGCCATCCACCAGTATTTCCACGAGCATGGTTTCTACTATTTCCATACACCGCTCATCACGGCCAGTGATGCCGAGGGAGCCGGCGATATGTTCCAAGTGACGACCATGGACCTGAAGAACGTGCCTGCGACAGAGGACGGCAAGGTCGACTTCAGCGATGATTTCTTCGGCAAGCGCACCTCGCTCACCGTCTCCGGACAGTTGGAAGGCGAGCTCGGGGCGACCGCATTGGGGCAGATCTACACGTTCGGACCGACGTTCCGGGCAGAGAACAGCAACACGCCGCGCCACCTCGCGGAGTTCTGGATGATAGAGCCGGAGATCGCATTCATTGATCTCGACGATCTCATGGACCTCGAGGAGGACTTCATCAAGCATTGCGTGAAATGGGCGTTGGATAATTGTCAGGATGACTTGGCATTCCTCAACCAGATGGTCGACAAGCATTTGCTCGAACGGCTCCATCATGTGCTCGAGGAAGAGTTTGTGCGGCTGCCTTACACAGAGGGCATCCGCATCCTCGAGGAGGCTCAGAAGAACGGCCATAAGTTTGAGTTCCCCGTCAGCTGGGGTATGGATCTGGCCAGCGAACACGAGCGTTTCTTAGTGGAGCACCATTTCAAGCGCCCCGTGATCATGACGGGTTATCCCAAGGATATCAAGGCCTTCTACATGAAGATCAACGAAGACGGCAAGACGGTGCAGGGCACTGACGTGCTCTTCCCGCAGATCGGCGAGATCATCGGCGGATCTGTGCGTGAGGAGAACTATGACAAACTGCTCGGCGAGATCAAGCGCCGCAACATCCCGATGAAGGATATGTGGTGGTATCTTGATACGCGTCGCTTCGGCACTTGCCCGCACGGTGGTTTCGGTCTCGGCTTCGAGCGCCTGATACTCTTCGTCACTGGCATGCAGAACATCCGTGACGTGATCCCCTTCCCGCGCACTCCGAAGAGTGCGGAATTCTGATCCGAACGGAAGAATAGAAGCCCCTTGCCGGCCTGCCTTGATCGGGCAGCGAGGTGGGGGCATCTCCCCCGACCCTTCCAAGGGGAGAAACAGGTATAAGCAGAGAACCTCTTCCCATCCCTCTCCAATAGGGATGGGTGGAGTTTTTTTTATATATTGTAGTTGGTCATTTTTCCTTTGTCCATCGCGGGCGGACCTTGTGCCCGTCCGCAACTAAGCAATCCGTTATGGCAAAGGTACGTCATGGACAGCCCGAATACATTCATTTCTCGTAGGGGCGGATCTGCGTATCCGCCCGCAATCAACCCAATGGGATAAGATCATGCTGTGAACGCCCGTCCACATTTTGCCATCCGCAACCGACATTCATGATCAACGTGCTGTTTTCCGGTTGCATTTGCTGCGTGCGGGCGGATACGCAGATCCGCCCGCAAGGGGGTGACGAGGGCGGAAAACGGGACTTGATCTGATGGTGAATTTTTCGAACAAAAGGTCTTGCGTGTTTCTCTTGTTTTTCCGCAAAGCTTCATCGGAGCGCGCGGAGACGAAATATGGATAGGGCTGAAATAGGCATCTGATCAGTGATTTCCATGCTTCCCCGGCTCATGGGATCCCTTTCGTGATTGCGAAAGGATTGTTTTCTAATTCAGATACCATCCATTCGCACCTCTCATATATACCCTTTGACCTGGAGAAAGGATAGCTATGGACAGTCCGGAGGATAGCTATGGGCAGTCCGGAGGATAGCTATGGACAGTCCGGAGGATAGCTATGGCCAGCGTGGAGCGATGCTCAGGGGTGCCGGGAGGATATCTATGGCCGGAAAAGCCCCATTCTATGACGTTAGAATGAGGCTTCTGTAAGTGTTAAATTTCGGCTATTTTTATTGACATTTCAAGTTGTCTTCAGCCGTCAGGTCATTTCACATTGCCCACCTGAATGAGGTATTCGGCGATCTGCACGGCGTTGAGGGCGGCGCCTTTGCGGATCTGATCGCCTGTGAGCCACAGGGTGTTGCCGTTATCATCGGCCAGATCTTTGCGGACGCGGCCTACGTATACGTCATCCTTGCCGGCACTTTCGAGCGGCATGGGGTAGACATAATGCTGGGGATCGTCGACCAGCGTGACCCCCGGGGCTTCGGTGAGCGCCTGCCGGATGGCCTCGACGGTGAGCGGACTTTCGGTCTCAAACCATACGCTTTCAGAGTGGGAGCGGAGCGAGGACACGCGAACGCAGGTGGCGCTGGTGCGCACATCGCTGTGCATGATCTTGCGGGTCTCGTTGAACATCTTCATTTCCTCCTTCGTATAGTCGTTTTCCTGCATCTTGTCGATCTGCGGAATGACGTTGTAGGCTAATTGATGGGGGAACTTTGAGATGGTGGAAACTTTTCCGTCCTCGATCATCTCGCGGTACTGCTGTTCGAGTTCCTGCATGGCGGCAGCCCCTGCGCCGCTTGCGCTCTGATAGCTTGCGACGTGGATTTTCCTGATATGGCTGAGCTTCTCGATCGGGTTGAGCACCACAACCATCATGATCGTCGTGCAGTTAGGGTTGGCGATGACGCCGCGCGGACGCACCAAGGCGTCTTCGGGATTGATCTCCGGCACGACGAGCGGCACGTCGGGATCCATGCGGAATGCGCTGGAGTTGTCGATCATGACGGCTCCATGCTTCGTGATGGTCTCGAGGAACTCCTGCGAGGTGCCTGCTCCGGCAGAGGCGAACGCGATGTCGACGTCCTTGAAGTCGTCGTTGTGCTGCAAGAGTTTGACTTCATACTCCTTGCCCTTGAATGTGTATTTACGTCCGGCAGAACGCTGTGATCCGAAGAGGACCAAGTCATCGACCGGGAAATTTCGCTCGGCAAGAATGCGTAGAAGTTCCTGCCCTACGGCGCCGCTGGCGCCAACAATCGCTACCTTCATATACTGTCTGTTTTAATGACGATCATTCGGCGCCGCCGAAAGTGGCTGATGCCGCGGCCCGGGCTGATCGCTGTAACTTTCAATTCAATCGTTTTACCGCTGCAAAGTTAATAAATTATTGGCATTCGGCGGTCAAACGAGTTGTTTTTTTTCATATTCCCGTCCTTTCGTTGCTTTCGGATGACAATAGGGCAGGTGCAGCCTGCCGGCGGCCGGCGGGTAATACGGGATGAGGGGTGCGGTGTTGGGGGAATGGGAGGGCATGTGGAGCGAGGGTGGGGAAGGGTGTGAAAATAATCGCCGGACGGCGCACTGTAATCCGCATACTTTTCGTATCTTTGCAACGTAAACGAACGCCGATGCCGGAAATATCATCCTATTTTCCCATTACTGACCCGACGCTGATCTTCTTCGTCGTACTGCTGGTCATCCTCTTTGCCCCGATCATCATGGGCAAACTGCGCATTCCGCACATCATCGGGATGGTCATCGCGGGTGTCATCTTGGGCAAATACGGATTGGACATCTTGGGTCGCGACGCGTCGTTCGAGATCTTCGGCAACGTGGGCCTGTACTACATCATGTTCCTTGCTGGCTTGGAGACCGACATGGAGGGGCTGAAGAAGAACCGCTACCGCGTGCTTACGTTCGGTCTGCTGACGTTTCTGATCCCGTTTGGGATCACCTATGTCGTGGGCACGACGCTGCTCGGCTACTCTGTCGCGGCAGCGATGCTGCTCGGATGTATCATGGCATCAAACACGCTGATCGCCTATCCGATCGTGGGCAAATATGGTCTGCAGGCCAAACCGAGTGTCACGCTGAGTGTCGGTGCGGCGATGCTTGCCCTCTTCCTCGCGCTCGTGACGCTGGCGGGCATCGTGGAAGCCGTCCGCAACCATGCCGGCTGGCTGTTCTGGGTGCTGTTCGTGGCGAAGTTTGCCGTGTTCTGTGCGGCGATGATCTGGCTCATCCCTCGCTTGGGGCGATGGTTTCTGCGTCGCTATAGTGATGCCGTCATGCAGTTCATCCTCGTGATGTCCATCCTCTTCATGAGCGCCGCGCTCTCTGAGATGATCGGTTTGGAAGGCATCTTCGGCGCGTTTCTGTCGGGTCTGATCCTCAATCGCTATATCCCGCACCTGTCCCCGCTGATGAACCGGATCGAGTTTATCGGCAACGCACTCTTCATCCCTTACTTCCTCATCGGAGTGGGCATGTTGATCAACGTGCAGGTGCTCTTTCAGGGCGAAGGCATTCTCTGGGTGGTCTTCTGCATCGTCTTCTTCGGTACGTTTGGCAAGGCTGTGGCCGCCTATTTAGCCGGATTCCTGTTCCGGCTGCCGGTTTCGTCGGGCAATATGATGTTCGGTCTGACCTCCGCCCATGCCGCCGGAGCCATCGCCATGGCTATGGTGGGCATGACGCTTGAGGACTCGCCCGGACATTACTTGGTCGACGACCAGATGTTGAACGGTGTCGTGATCATGATCCTCTTCACCTGCGTCATCTCCACCCTGATGACCGAGTACGCCGCCCAGCAGATCACGCTGCGCGACAGGGACTATCCGCACGACGGACAGGCTGACACTGACGACGAGACCATCCTCATCCCCGTCAAATATCCCGAATATGCGAACAACCTGGTCAGCATGGCCATCCTGATGAGAAATCATCGGCTGAATCGCCCTTTGGTGTGTCTCAACGTGGTCTATGATGACCAGCAGATGCGCCGGAACCAGGAGGCGGGGCGGCGGTTGCTCGACCAGGTGACCAGCTATGCCGCTGCCACCGATGTGAAAGTCATCACGCAGGTGCGTGTCTCGGCCAACATCGCCAACGGAATCAAGCATGCCTTCAAGGAATTTCAGGCCTCCGAGATCCTCATCGGCATGCACATGCACGACAATCTGTCGACTAACTTCTGGGGACAGTTCCATCAGAGCCTGTTCAACGGGCTCAACCGGCAGATCATGATGGTGCGCATCAACCAGCCGCCCAACACCATCCGCCGCTTCCAGGTGGCCGTTCCGTCACGAGCGCAGTATGAGCCCGGATTCTACCGATGGCTCGAACGGCTGTCGCGGCTGGCCGGCAATCTCGACTGCCGCATCTGGTTTCACGGCCGCTCCGACACGCTCGTGCTCATCCGGGAGTTTGTTCAGAACACGCATCCCACGCTCCGAGCCGACTACTCGCAGATGGAGCATTGGAACGAGCTGCCCCGGTTGGCCACGACCATAGCGCAGGATCACATGTTCGTCGTGGTCACTGCGCGCAAGGGAACCGTCTCCTTCAAGTCGGCTTTGGAGCGTCTCCCTGGTGAGCTGACCAAATATTTCAGTGGCAAGAACCTGATGATCATCTTCCCCGATCAGTTCGGCGACGCGATGGACGAGATGACGTTTGCCCAGCCGCAGCACCAGGAAGAGCAGTCGGCCTATGGCGCCCTGCAGGAATGGATCAGGAAAAAGGTGGACCGGTAAGTTGACTGTAGGATCCGCATCTCATTTCCCTTCCTTCAGCGGAGAACATGGATGGGGACAAAAATAGATAATGCATCATGATAGAAATCAAAGGAATCACCAAGTCGTTTGGCAATCTGCAGGTGCTCAAAGGTATCGACCTGCAGATCGGAAAGGGTGAAGTGGTGAGCATTGTCGGCCCAAGCGGCGCCGGCAAGACCACCCTGTTGCAGATCATCGGCACGCTTGACCGGCCGGATGACGGTACGGTCATCGTCGACGGAATCGATGTCGGGAAGCTGTCAACGGATCGGCTGAGCGATTTTCGCAACCGGCATGTCGGCTTCGTCTTTCAGTTCCATCAGCTGCTGCCCGAGTTCACCGCCTTGGAAAATGTGATGATGCCGGCTTTCATTGCCGGAAAAGGAGCGCGCGAAGCCAAGCAGCGGGCCCGGGAACTGCTGGATTTCATGGGACTTGCAGACCGCTGCGGGCACAAGCCCAACGAACTCTCTGGCGGCGAGAAACAGCGGGTGGCCGTGGCGCGGGCCTTGGTCAACCATCCGGCTGTCATCTTAGCCGATGAGCCTTCGGGCAGTTTGGACTCGAAAAACAAAGCCGAACTGCATCAGTTGTTCTTCGATCTGCGCGATCAGTTCGGCCAGACGTTCGTCATTGTCACCCATGACGAGGGACTGGCAGCCGTCACCGACCGGACCATCCACCTGCGCGATGGCATGATCGAGGACGATCGGCAGCCTGCCGCAGCCGTCGACAATGGCGGCGAAGAGCAGGAGCGGGAGATAGAAACGGACGATTCGCATCCGGCACCGGACACCGACAGCGGACAATAACCATACAAAAGGAGGAACAGGCAATGAACACCAAACAGCTGAAATCGGGACGGCCATCGGACCGGATGGCAACATCAGGGAAGTCGCAGGCCGCCCGGGGAACATCCGGAGCAGGCATCCGGTTGGGCGATTACAACCGGTTGACAATGGTCAAAGAAGCCCGTCGGGCCGACAGTCATGCCTTCCGTGAGGAGGAGACTTTCGGAATCTACCTCGATGGAGGCGACGAGGGCGAGATCTTGATGCCGAAACGCTATGTCCCCGATGGCGTCAAACACGGCGACAGCATTGATTGCTTCGTCTATTTAGATCAGGACGAGCGTCTGATCGCGACCACGGAAAAGCCCTTGGCGCGTGTCGGCGACTTCGCTTATCTGAAATGCTCGTGGGTCAATGAATATGGTGCTTTCCTCGACTGGGGACTGATGAAAGATCTGTTCTGCCCCTTCCGCGAACAGAAACGACGGATGGAGATCGGCGAAAGCTATATTGTCCACGTCCATATCGATGAAGACAGCTACCGGATCGTGGCTTCGGCCAAGGTGGACCGCTATATGGAGCCGGCCTTGGAAAGTCCGCGCGATGCCGGTGGCTATAAACCCGGGGACGAGGTGAACCTGCTTGTCTGGCAGAAAACCGAGTTGGGATTCAAGGTCATTGTCGACAACCGCCATGCCGGTCTCGTCTATGCCAACCAGTTGTTCCGGTCCATTCACACGGGCGACCGGATGAAGGGCTACGTTGCCAACGTGCGTCCGGATGGCAAGTTGGACATCTCCCTCCGGCTCATGGGGCGCATGGAGACGCTCGACTTCGCCGGACGGCTGCTGCAATATTTGAAAAATCATGACGGAAAATGCGCATTGGGCGACAAGAGTGATGCCGATGAGATCCGTCGGGCGTTCCAGGTCAGCAAGAAGACATACAAGAAAGCAGTCGGAGACCTCTATAAGAAACGGCTCATACGCATCACCGACGGGGGAATCGAACTGGTCTGACGGCAGCTCCCCGGCGAATCGCCCACGCTGCCTGAAGATTCAAGTGCACAGGCTGAAAATTGCGTCAGGCTGCGCACCCGATGCTTCGAACTTGATCTTTATCATGTCACTTCCTGCTATAGAGACACAATGAATGAGGCCTTTTAATCGATTAGGAGGATGCCAATTGATAGATCATTTACACCTTATTATATATATTAGGCGATACGTTGGTTCCGTCCCCTTTTCGCAAGTGATCCGTGCCGCATGGCTAAAGCCCCTTTACAGGCTATATGGCCTTATAAAATCCCACTTCTACGACATTTCATAAAGAAGATTATGTTATTGGCTTGATTTTGATAGCATTTTTATGTCTTATATTAAAAAAAACACTTTTTTGTTTGTTTGTTTTGAGATTTATCTTTATATTTGCATCGAAATTGTCTCCCTTGGGGAGATAAAGTATTAATATGTCGTATAAAAAGCCATTGAAGAATAGCGAACAAATCGATCAGCTTTCACAGAGAAAGATGACGGGAACATGGAGATAATTTAAATTTTATATTTTGTTTTATTAAATTTTTATATCGTATGAAAAAAAGATTATTAAGTACGTTGCTTATGGGGGCATTCTTCATTGCCTCTATGAGTATGTTTGTATCTTGTAAGGATTACGATGATGACATCAACGCGAATGCGAATGA
>ONHE01000133.1 GCA_900317545.1 uncultured Prevotella sp.
CGCCTGCAGCCCGAGACACAGACGCTGCAGACAGTAAAAGTGAAAGCCATGCGCCCTCAATACAAAATGGCAAAAGGCGGCATGACCGTAGAGGTGGCAAATACGGTATTGTCGAAGATGGGAACTGCCATTGACGTACTCGGACAACTGCCTCGCGTCAACGTGGATGGCACCGGAGTCGTGTCAATCTTTGCCAAGGGGACACCGCTTATATATATCAACAACAAGCCATTGACAGACAACAAAGAACTTACCGAACTTAAATCGGATGAGATAAAAAGCATTGACGTGATAACAAGTCCCGGTGCCCAATACAACGCCAGCATACAATCGGTCATCAGGATCATAACTCTCAAACGCCGCAACGAGGGATTCAGCTTCAGAAATGATGCCTATGCTTCTTACAACTCGATGTGGGCTGGCAATGAATCGACAAAACTCACCTACAGAACAAACAGGTTTGAGATTACCAACAGCCTCTACTGGAGTTCGGATGCTTATAAAGAAGACAACCATCTGGCTAACATACTTCATACCCACTCGAATGAACAGATCACCATTGCACAGCATGCTATGAACAATGGGCATGAAGATGAAATATTTGAAAAGGCAGGAATCGCCTACGCTTTCAACGACAGCAACTCCATCGGTGGCTCATACCAATATTTCAAGTCGTTGTACGGTAGGTGGAATATCTATGGCAAACAGGATATCAGCCGCAATGGGATGACGGAAGGAACGGCGGAGCAGAAGGGAATATTCGACAGAAATGCCGGGCCACGCAACGTGGTTGATATTTATTATGTGGGCAAAATCAAGAAACTGAAGATAGATTTCAATAGCTCGTATATGTTCACCAAAAGTAGCGAGCAAAACTTCTTGGAAGAGACGAGCGAACAAGTGGGCGACCGTCAGGTACACAGCTACAGCAATCAGCGTAGCCGACTCTATGCCGCAAAACTGTTACTTGGCTATGCCATAGGCAAAGGCGAGCTGACCTGGGGAGGAGAGATCTCACACACGCAGTCGTCGGGTAACTACCGCAACCTTGAGCAATATGTGAACGATTCGGAGACCGATATCCAAGAAAACAACATTGCTGGTTTTGTGGAATACGCCATGCCCATAGGCCATCTGAATATTGATGCCGGGCTGAGATACGAATATGTCAACTCTGACTATTATTCGTTTGGCGTCAAACAAGATGATGTGAGCCGTGAGTATCATCATTTCTTTCCCAACGTCTCGTTGTCGTGGAACAAAGGCAGATGGGGCTTTCAGCTCAGTTACAACGAGAAGACCCATCGTCCAAGCTATCGGTCGCTGCGCAATTTCATGCAATACGACAACCGATACCTCTACGAAGGCGGCAACCCGATGCTGAGACCCGAGCAGATTCACACCCTTGAACTGAGTGCTGTGCATAGGTGGATATCCCTATCCATGGGCTATAAATATGCCAAGAATGCTATCATCTGGACGTTGAGCAGGCTGGACGGGCAGGAGATAGCCTATCTCACCAATCGCAACTACGACCATCACCAATCTATCTACGCGTCAGTCTCCGCCTCGCCGGTGTTTGACTGGTACAAGCCCACGCTGGAGTTGGACTATCAGCAGCAATTCTTCGATGCCGTGAAATATGGTTCGTCTAAGAACCTCAACAAGCCCGAGTTTGTATTTGTATGGAACAACAACCTACAGATCAGCAAGACCTTCCTGGCAAACATCAGCTTCAGATACAGAGTGAATGGTTATGACGGCTTTCAGGAAGACAAGGGATACAGCCGCTTAGGCGTATCGTTACGAAAATCGTTTATGAAAGAGAAGCTGATCGTTCTGCTCCGCGCGACAGATATTCTCAACTCTGAAAGAGAGAAATGGACCATGTACGGATTAAGCGCGGAGGGCGACAAAGACTGTAACAACTTCTACAGGTCGGTATCGCTTACGGTGACCTGCAACTTCAACGCCAAGCGCAGCAGGTACAAGGGTACAGGTGCGGGCAACGAAGAGAAGAGGAGACTGTGAGTGTCGACATGCCAATCAATGACAGTTTGCAGACAGCGAGCCCTTCGAGGGAGGCATGTATCGGTCATGTCTTTGTACCGCCCCTGCATGCCATTGTGCATAGATGATCATTTAATAATGGATGTTTATGGAGAAAGGAAATCAGCTTGAACATGCGATGTGTTGAATTGGCAAAGTCAACGACAGGTTTCGGAAACACTCATATGATTTGCCCACCATCGCTTTTCTGCTGATCCGCAGCGAGGGCTCCATCCTTGCGTGCTGCCGATCCCTTCGCTGCAGGCTTTCGACGATGGCCTTTTTCCACTATCTACGTCATCCTGCACCTTTTTTCTTCGATTCTTCCTGATTTCTCTGGAAAATGATTACCTTTGCGCATCGGCCGTCGGCGGGAGCTAAGTAGGTGACGCAGTTGGCGGCTGCAGTTGATCAAGATGGAAAAGATTTCACACAATCGTCTGTTTTGGGGACACGTCGTGGCTGTTGCGGTGGTGGCCTGTTGGGGAGGTACGTTTGTCAATACGAAGTATCTCCTCATGGGTGGGCTTGCGCCGCATGAGATCTTTCTCTGCCGCTTCCTGTTGGCCTATGTGGCCATCTGGTCCGTTTCGCCTCGCCGACTGTTATGTTCCGGTTGGCGCGACGAACTTCTTATGGCATTGCTCGGCCTGTCGGGAGGATCCCTATATTTCCTCTCCGAGAACTGGGCTGTGGGCATTTCCTATGTCAACAACGTCGCTTTCATCGTCTGTACGGCCCCGCTCCTCACCACCATCCTGGCTATCCTTTTTTTCCGGAGCGTCCGGGCTACACCCGCACTGATCATCGGATCGCTAGTAGCCTTGACCGGCGTGGCCCTCGTGATCTTCAACGGGCACTTTGTGCTTCATCTCAATCCACTCGGCGATGCGCTCGCCCTCGGGGCTGCTTTGTGCTGGTCGGTCTATAGTCTGTTGATGAAACGGGCTTCCACGCGTTATAGTTCGGTCTTCATCACGCGCAAGGTGTTCTTCTATGGGCTCATGACCATTCTGCCCGTTTTCATCTTCCAGCCCTGGCACTTTCCGTTGGAAAGGCTGTTGGAGCCAGTGATCTGGATGAACATCGTGTTCCTCGGGCTCATCGCCTCGTTTGTTTGCTTTGTGTTGTGGAACTGGTCTATCGCGCGCATCGGTGCCATGCGCTCATCCAATTATATCTATCTCAATCCCGTCACGACACTCATTGCGAGTGCCATCTTCCTCCATGAGCCCATGACCACGATGGCTTATGCCGGCAGTGTGCTCATCCTTGTCGGCGTCTTTGTGGCCAACCGCTCCGACGGCATTTGACTTCCGCGGCTGCATCCTGTCTTTTCCGGCCCTTTTTCAGTATCTTTTTGCCTTCTTGAGTGGGTGAACAGGTCGATGCGGCTCCAGTTTTCCGTCTGTTCCATTTGCCCCGGATCGGTCTCTCGCGTCCTAACTTCCGTCGGGCGAAAGCAGTCGGAAAGCATGAAATGACAAGCAGATATGTGACGCTCCGGTCTATTAAACCGATTGGCGGCTGATAACAATTTAGCGACAGGCAGGATAGGGCTATCGCAGAAGAGTTACAAGGATTTACCCAATGGTAAATTTTATCATAAATAATAGGAATAGCGTTCGTCGTGTCACTAAAATTCTTCTACTTATGCTCATTTTTTAGTATGGCTTGTAAAAACCATTTCCTCGGCTGCGTTAAGATTCTTATCTTATGGTTCCTGTGATTCTTCCAGTGATTTTTTGATTTGAAAAATAACCGATGGAAAGATTCTCCATTTCTGCACAATAGTATTTATATTCAATTTCATGTTTAGAAAAACAGAAAGAAACGGGTTCTTCTCCTTTTACAAAAAACGTAAATTATGAACCACTGTTTCTATATCAAGTTTTCTATTTTGTAGTTGATGCTTCGGGGCGTCTATGTTATTTTTAGTAAATTAAAATTACTGAATAAAAACTATCTTTTGAATAAGGTATAATACCATCATTAGAATCAAATACCATAAAGGAATTATATGAAACATCAGCACCCAAAACAAGTACAGCATGCCTGGTAGTTACATTGGATTGTACGATTCCAATTGTTGCTCTATTATTTATTATATAATTTGCTAAGGAGAATACGCAAGAATGAGATATACCCCCATAACTAGCAAGTCCGGAATAAGTCATTGCTTGCATAAAATTGTCAATGGAACTTTCTGTCATTCCTGTTATTAAATCTTGAAGAACATTTGTATTCGAATTGTTATATGCTATATATAACTCCATTATATCACCCTCTGAATAATTACCTCTTCCAACAAATTCAACATAATTGCGGAATGATGTCAAAAAACACATTCCACCGACTTGAATAGTTCGAGGCGATCCCAATATATCATAATTACCTGTCACCCAGTTCCAGGAATTAGCAGTAGATCTTGTACTTTGAGATTTACAATAAGTCTTAGCTATTTCATCTTCTGAACAAGAAAACAGAAATGATATAAGTAATAAAAAGCAAAATTTAGTAATCCTTATTTTTTTATCGGATATCGATAACTGTTTGACCATCATGCTTTGTTGATTTTAATTTATAACCTTTTTCGACAAAAATAGGATATTGGGAGGGATAATATTTACTGATAATTTTGACTTTTCCTTTTGCGTATTTATCAATACGAATAAGTTTCGTGTTAGGAAGTATTTTTATCTTGAGAATGACGGTTATACCCTCTTTTTGAAACAATTCCGGGATACTATCTTTTGTTAAAACTTTAATGTCTTTAATATGTGAACCTTTCATAAAGAGTTCAGATGCGATCAACTCTTTTCCCTGCTGATTGTCTATAAACCATAAGACCGTGTTCTTCCTTAATTCATTATCTATGGCTTTACTGCTTAAAACCACTGATAATAATAAAATTATTAATGTTATACTTTTCCGCATGATATTAGACATAATTTTTAGAAATACAACTATTTATTAATTAGGCAAATATATATATTTTTTTTATATCCCCAAACAATAACCTTGATAATTAACCAATATTAACCAATATTGACTGATGGACGACTGTGTGGCAGACCAACTTGTTAAAGATTGTTATTTCTCCCACGCTCCTCATTGCCGGCTCAAAAAAATGCCATATATTTGTCCTATTTTCCGAAGGAAAACGTTTCGTGAGATAAATCGATCATCCATTATAAACAATGAAACATGTAATCATTGGCGGCGTTGCAGGAGGAGCAACCGCCGCAGCACGCATCCGCCGTGCCGACGAACAAGCCGACATCATCCTGTTGGAGAAAGGCAAGTATATCTCTTATGCCAACTGTGGGTTGCCCTATTATCTTGGCGGAGTCATTGCAGACCGCGACAGGCTCTTCGTACAAACTCCTGAGAGCTTCGGACGGCGCTTCCGCATAGACGTCAGGGTGCAGCACGAGGTCCTGGCCGTTGATACTGCCCGGAAGACTGTGAGTGTGAGAGGCGCCGACGGGACACAATACGAAGAAGCGTATGACAAGCTCCTGCTCTCGCCAGGATCCACGCCCGTGCGACCGCCCTTACCGGGGATCGACTTGGACGGCATCTTCACCCTCCGTAATGTGGAGGATACCGACTGCATTAAGGCCTATATGGACACTCATAAGGTGAAGCGGGCCGTCGTCGTTGGTGGCGGATTCATCGGCTTAGAGATGGCTGAAAACCTCCATCAGGCCGGTGCCGAAGTCTCGATCGTCGAGATGGCCGACCAGGTGATGGCACCTGTCGACTTCTCGATCGCCGCTCATGTGCATCACCATCTGATCGATCAGGGCGTGAAGCTCTATCTCCAGACGGGCGTAGACCATTTCGAAAAGGGCGACAGTCTGCAGGTTTTCTTCAACAACGGTGAGCATATAGAGGCCGACATGGTGCTGCTTTCGATCGGTGTCCGGCCATCCGTGCAGTTGGCTGCTGATGCAGGTATCGCCGTCGGACGCGGCATTCAGGTCAACGACTTTCTGCAGACTTCCGCACCGGATGTCTATGCCGTAGGCGACGCCGTCGAGTTTCGCCATCCTCTGACGGGGCAGCCATGGCTGAATTATCTGGCCGGACCAGCCAACCGACAGGCACGCATCGTGGCCGACAACATGGTGTTCGGCAACAAGGTGAAATACGAAGGAGCCATCGGGACGTCCATTGCGAAGGTGTTCGACCTCACCGTCGGCGCCACCGGACTGCCTGCCAAGCGGCTCAAGGCCGATGGTGTGAGCTACGAAACTTCCACCACTTGGAGTGCTGCCCATGCAGGCTACTATCCCGGGGCGTCCCAGCTGACAACCAAACTGACCTTCGACCCGCAGACCGGAAAGCTCTTCGGAGCCCAGTGCGTGGGTCATGAAGGCGTCGACAAGCGCATTGATCAGTTGGCCTTGGTCATCAAGCACGGCGGAACGGTCTATGATCTGCAGGCGTTAGAGCAGGCCTATGCCCCTCCTTACAACACCGCCAAGGACCCGATCGCCATCGCCGGATATGTGGCAGGTAACATCATCAGCGGCAGGATGCCGGTGGTCCATTGGCGCGACATTGATCGGATGGATCCCAAACGGACCGTATTGCTCGACGTCAGAACGCAAGAGGAGTATGAACTTGGGACCATTGACGGTGCGCTGAACATTCCGCTCGACGATCTCAGAGACCGCCTCAACGAGCTCGACAAGGATGCGGACATCGTCGCGTTCTGCGCTGTCGGCCTTCGTGGATATCTCGCTCAGCAGCTCCTGATGGGCAGAGGGTTCACGCATGTGCGCAATCTGAGCGGCGGATATCGCACCTACGCACTGGCGAAACAGAAGATCCGGCATACAGACTGCAGCTGTCAGACCCCGTCTGACGGGCAGGGAACGTCGGGCGAAAAACCGAGATTGCATCAGCAGGTCATCAGGCTCGATGCCTGTGGACTGCAATGTCCGGGACCGATCCTCAAACTCAAGCAGGCTGTGGACAAGATGCAGGAAGGTGAGTTCGTTGAAGTGGTGGCCACGGATGCCGGCTTCCCCCGTGACGTACAGGCCTGGTGTCAGTCTACGGGCAACCGATTCCTGTCCGTATCCGAGCAGAACGGCTTGCACAAAGTGCTGATCGAGAAGAGCCGGACAC
This sequence comes from uncultured Prevotella sp., assembly GCA_900317545.1. GTDB lineage: Bacteria > Bacteroidota > Bacteroidia > Bacteroidales > Bacteroidaceae > Prevotella. Next base: position 7,192 of record ONHE01000133.1, read on the forward strand.
TTGCCGAACCGACCGTCCTGACCTCCGATGGTGGAAAAAATAAGACGTTCATTATGTTCAGCGATGATCTTGACCGTGCCTTGGCAACCTTTGTTCTGGCCAACGGAGCAGCGGCTACAGGTCACAAGGTGTCGATCTTCTTTACTTTCTGGGGATTGAATGTCATCAAGAAAGAGCACAAACCACAAGTCAGCAAGGACCTTTTCGGTCGC
>ONHE01000127.1 GCA_900317545.1 uncultured Prevotella sp.
CAACGGATAACTGTATCCGGAGCGTACAGGTGATCTCTTTGCGCATCGCGGTCAGCCTAATCGTCAACCGGCTAACTTATCGCAGGAGCGGGTAGGCATTCTCTTTGAGCTTGTTCATCAGTGTTTCCGGATAGTCGGGATGGGTGCTGATGAACTTCCGGACGGCCTCACGGGCTTCCCGGCTGCGGTGCTGGCTGAGCAGGGCACCGAGCCAATAGCCCGGAAAGAAAATGTCGCTCGTGCGCTGAATGTCCTGCAGTGCTTCGAGACCGGGCGTGATATAGCTGTTGCTGATGTTCTCGCGGGCGCTGCAGCAGAGCAGTCCCAAGAGTTCGCGGGCCCATGGTTCGGTGCCGCGGTTTTCTTTTCTGATCAGACTGAAGAAGAGTTTCCGTTGCTCCGCCGTATCGGGATGGCACGCGCGGGCGACGTAGTCGAACTCCCGGAGCTCGTCTGCGTTGTGCAGTCTCTGGCGCTGCGTGCGGATGATCTCCTGCCACTGCGCGGGCCGCATGATGGCCAAGTGCCATGCGATGCTGCTGTAGTCGCGTTCCGTCAGCAGGTCGTTGTCATGGCGCCTCCATATTCCGTAGAGCGTATCGACGATGGCCGGCGCTTCGGCCACGCTGCCTATGAGCTTGAGCATCTGCTTCTGCACGGGCTTCAGCGGGTGTTTGGTCGCCGCGTTCATGATGAAGTATTCGGCCATCTCGCGGTTCTGCCCGTTCAGGTCGAGGTAGACGGAAGCGATATAGCGGCCGATGGTCGAGGCGACGAGTTCGTTTTCGGTGTTCAGAAGCCAGGTGTGGAGCAGGTTCATCATGGCTCCGGCACTGATGCGACGGAGCTGATAGTTTTCGTAGAGTGTCATCAGGGCTGCGTACGTGTGCAGGTCGTCGGGCATGTATTGCCAGGCCGTGCCGAGGATGTCAAGCGTCTTCGCGTCGGCCTTGAAGCGACCGTAGCCACTGCCGTCATAGTTGGGCAGCACGGCTGTGGGCACCCGGCTGACGGGGATCTTCGCTTCGCCGTCGCGAAGGTTGACAATCAGCTCCTCGATCGGTTCCCGGTCGGAGTAGAACAGGCCTATGGTGAACTGCTGCTGCCATTGCAGTCCACGCCCCAGCGGGTCGGTCTGTCGCACGGTTACCTGCCCGTCATCGTATGCGGTGGTGATCTCCGGAAGTCCCTTACGCTTGACCCAGGTCTCGGAGAAGCGTTCGACGCCGCTCCCGGGAGCCTCCTCGGCCAGCACCTCGATCAGGTCGTCCCAGGTCGCGTTGGCGTAGGCGAAGCGGCGGAGATAGCGTTGCAGCCCCCGTCGGAGGGTCTGCGGACCGATCAGCTGTTCCATCTTGCGCATCATGACGGGAGCTTTGTCATAGATGATGTTGCCATAGAGCAGTCCGGCCCGGTTGAGATTGTCAAGCGGTTGCTGGATGGCGTGGGTGCCGTCGGTGCGGTCCGTGGCGAGTGCCGGCACCTGATAGGCCTTCAGGAAGTTGAGTTCGTGGTTGACGTGCGGAAACTCCTCGCGTGAGATCTTGGCTGCCAGGAAGTTGGCAAACACCTCTTTCGTCCAGACATCGTTGAACCATCGCATCGTCACTAAATCGCCGAACCACATGTGGGCGGTCTCATGGGCGATCAGTTCCAGTCGTGACAGTTCCTCATCCGGTGTGGGATGCGGGCCGAGAAAGATCTTCCGGTCCAGATACTGGATGGCTCCGGGGTGTTCCATGCTGCCGAACTGATAGCCCGGAAGCACAGCGAAGCTGTATTGGGAGAAGGGATAGGGCATGCCGGTGTATTCCTCCAACCAGCGCAGCGACAGGGCCACTAAGTCAAACACCTGATCCATCTGGGCCGTCTTCTGCGGATCCGTCTCCCGGTAGAGCACCCTCAGCGGGCGTCCGTCGCGCAGGGCGGTCTGCTCATGGAAGCGCCCCGCGACAAACGAAAACAGATAGGTGGGGATCGGGTGCTGCGGATCGGCGCTGTCGATGGATGTCCATCCCTCGGGCAGCTGCAGCCGGAGGGAGAAGCGGGCCTTCAGGTCAGGCTGGTCAAAGCAGGGGAACACGCTGCGCGCATTGGCCGGCACGAAAAGCGTGTAGAGATATTCGTCATTGCGGTTGAGCGACTTTTCGGCCGACGTGAATGACAGGCGGATGACGTTGCGCCCTTGTTTCAGCCAGCATGAAGCGACGGTGACGTGCTCGTCCTGCCACTTCACGGTGCAACTCCGCCCGTTGACGAGGGCCTTGCGCGTGAGGTCCGTCCCGGCGAAATCCAGCGTGAGGTCATCGCTGCCCGTCCGTTCGAAGCTGATTTCAGCGTCGCCCGTCACCGGTTCGCTGCGCTTGTCGGGTATGCGGAACGTCAGTGTGTAGGAGATATTCCGCAGTGCGGCCGCCCGCTGTTGGGCCAGCCGGAGTGGCACGCCGGCATCTGCGGCTGCCATGGATATCGTTGCCCACCAGAGCAGCAGGCAGGTCAGTGTCTTTTTCATGATTCTTCTTTCGTTTTCGATTCAGTCTTTTCTTCCCGGCATGTGATGAGATAGGCACTCAGCAAAACAAGCAGGAGGGCCACCGGTTTGTCCCATGAGAAGCGGTCTTGGCCGATGGCTATGGCAATGAACGACGCCACGATCGGCTGCAGGTTGGTATAGATGCTGACCGTGGTTGCACGCAGATACTTCATCGCATAGGGTATGGCGAAGTAGCCGGAGACCGTTGCGAAAACGACAATGAACAGCATTTCGAGCACTCCGTCCATTCCCCAAGCCCGGCTGTAGAGGCGTTGCTCGCCCAGTTCTGACAAGGCAAAGGGCAGAAGAGCAATGCTCGAGACCAAGAAGATCCACTTCATCTGTGTCACGGCGGTGTATTTGTTGGACACGCTACGTGTGATAATGAGATACTCTGACCATGTCAGCAGGCTCAAAATGGCCAGGAGTATGCCCAACAAGTCATTCTTCCCCGATCCCGATTGCCAGCCGGCCACCACCAGGAGCAACGCTCCCGCTATGCCGGTCAGCACGGCTCCCATTTTCTGCCGGGTGATCCGCTCGCCGATGAAGAGCGCAGCCAGAATCATGGTGCTGACGGGTGTCAGCACGGCAATGAGTGAAAAGTAGACGGGCGTGGTATAGACCAAGGCCCAGGCAGTAAGGGTTTGGGAGACGACAACCCCCATCAGGCCGCCCAACACGATGATCAGCAGATCCCGAGCGCGTATCTTTTCCTTTGGCATGAACCATGAGATGACCCAGAAAATGGCTGCTGCGCCGGCACATCTGGTGAACATATAACCTAACGGAGTGACCCATTCGTCCAGCAGGATCTTTGTGACAGGAATGCCGAAACCGAAGATGACGTTCGCCAAGAGAATGGCCATGTGAGCCTTCAACTGTCGCGATTTCATAGGCTTTGATATGTTAAAAGACCATGCAAAGGTATTAATAATAATTGATTTCAGGGTTGCTGCGGTTAAAAATTTTTAAAGATTTGAATCTTCATGGCACTTTTCTCGTCTTATCAATAACTTTGTAACGCAACTATCAATCTCAAACAGCATATCTATATGAATAAGAAAGTATTTACGTTTGCCCTTCTTGCAGGTGCTTTGATGATGTCAGGCTGCGCCAGCAAGAAAGATCTGGTGAACTGTCAGAACGAAAACCGCGAACTCACAAACAGTTATCAGACGGCCAAGGAACAGCTTGCGGCTGCCCAAGCCCGCGTGACGAGCCTCGAAGAGCAGCTCGCCCAGCAGAAGAGAGACTACGCATCGCTTCAGAACTCTTTGGACAAGAGCCTGATGAATACCAACTCCAACAACATCAACATATCCAAGTTGGTGGATCAGATCAACGAGTCGAACCAGTATATCCGTCATTTGGTCGAGGTGAAGAGCAAGAGCGATTCGCTCAACATGGTGCTCACCAATAACCTGACACGCTCGCTGAGCAAGGAAGAGCTCAAGGAAGTGGACGTCCAGGTGCTCAAGGGTGTGGTCTATATCTCGCTGGCGGACAACATGCTCTATAAGAGCGGATCCTACGAGATCAACGACCGGGCCGAGGAGACTTTGAGCAAGATCGCCAAGATCATCATGGATTACAAGGACTATGACGTGCTGATCGAAGGCAACACGGACAATGTGCCGATCAATACGAGCGCTCCTTCGATGAAAAACATCCGCAACAACTGGGACCTGAGTGCCCTTCGTGCTTCGTCGGTCGTACAGTATCTGCAGACCAGATTCGGTGTGGCCCCCAAGCGTCTGACCGCAGGTGGCCGCGGAGAGTATAACCCCGTGACCTCCAATGACACCGAGTTGGGCAAGCAGCGCAACCGTCGCACGCAGATCATCATCACTCCTAAGCTCGACCAATTCATGGACTTGATTGACAAGGCACCTGAAAAAGAATAGCTGAAAGGGACGCTGTCGCCGGCATGGAGGAATCTTCCGGCCGGTCCGGAGCATCTTTCCCTATCATCTGAAGACCTCAATCGGCACTCTCGCAGAGGGCTGATTGAGGTCTTTCTGATGTTGTGCGGCTACGGAGAAGATGCGCTCCGGCTATCGCTTGAGGGCAAAGAGGAAGCTGTGGCCGTCAAATGTACAGTCGACAAGTTCATAGCGGATGAGGCGCGCGAGCATGCCGACCACCCGGTATCTGCCTGTGCGGGTGAGGCGGACGATGCGGTTGAGCGTCAGGGGAGGCTGACGGCGTAGCACCTCGATGAAGTGGGCTTCCTTGTCAGCATAGCGCATCATGCCTTGCGCCTGCCGTTCCTGCCGCCAGATTTCCAAATGGACGGGCGAGGCGACGATATTCTCATCATGGATGCGGACATAGGCGCGGTGACGCCCGTCGTCGTCAATGGCCGTGACGGGACGGTGTGACGCGGGCGGGATGGTGGCGATGACGATGATGCGCCCGTCGGCATGACAGGTGCGGAAACTGATCTCGGAGGCCGGCATGCAGCATTCGTAGGCAGCCTTGTGCATCATGTAGATCTCCTCGTCAGACCGCACGCCTGACAGCACTCCGTCGTCGCGCACGCCGATGAGCAACCGTCCGCCAGCGGTATTGGCAAATGCCGATACCGATTTGGCCAACTTCCGGGCGTCCTGAATCTTGTATTTGAAATCCTGCTGCTGATGCTCTCCCTCGCTGATCAACTGTTCGAGAAAAGCCTTGTCGGTCATGGAAACTACTGCTGATAGCGCTTCGTGCGAACCTTGAACTTGTCGAAGCCCTCGCCATAGACGCCGATAACGGTGCTCTGGGACACGAAAGCGTGCGGGTCGATGTCGTTAATGAGTCTGAAGATAGCCGTTGATTCGCGCTTCTTGGCCAGCACGAAGAGCATCTTCACTTCGTGTCCGGAATAGTATCCCTGCCCATTGATGACCGTCACTCCACGATGGGCGTCATTGTTGATGTGGCTGGCGATCTCTGCGTATCTGTCTGAAATGATAAAGAACTGCACCGAACGACGCATCGAATTGACTACTTGGTCAATGCAGAAGGCCGTCACCAATAGCACCACATAGCCGTAGATCACCTGTTCCCAGTCGTGGAAGACCAAGTAGCTGGATGAAATGATGATGATATCACACAGCATGATGACTCGTCCGAGCGAGATGTCGCGGTACTTGTTGACGATTGCGGCGACGATGTCCGTGCCGCCTGTGGATCCGTTGAAGGCCAACCCCATGCCCACGCCACTGCCACAGAAGATGGCACCGATGATGCTTGCCATGAACGGTTGGTCATGGAGGAGGTGCAGTTGACCCGTTTTGCGGGTAAAAAGTGCTGTGAGCATGGTCAGAACAAAGACACCAAAGATCGTCTTGATACAGAATTTGAGCCCTAAGATCTTCAGTGCCGCCATGAGCAAGAGGGCGTTGATGACGAAGTAGGTGACCTGAACGGGGATGCCGGTGCCCCAGAAGAGTACCGACGAAATGCCCGGCACGCCCCCCGTCGTGATGTTGTTGGGCAGCAGGAATACCGTCCACCCAATACAGTAAGACATCATGGCGATGGCGATCATCACATAGTCTCTGATCTCTTTATAAACAGCTTTCTTTGTCATATTCTTGATCTGATTAGATGCCAAGTCCGTCAGTGAAGGGCAGGTCGATGGCTTTGGGTTGCAAATAGAATGAATGTGGCGGTACGCTGTGGGTCACCCAGATGTTGCCGCCGATGACGGAGTCATGTCCGATGGTGATGCGTCCGAGCAGCGTCGAATTGGAATAGACGGTCACGTTGTCCTCAATGATGGGGTGGCGGGGCGTGTCCGTCGGTCGTGCCTGGCCCGTCAGCCGATAGTTTTTCGCGCCCAAGGTAACCCCTTGGTACAGGGTCACATGGTTGCCGATGATGCTTGTCTCGCCGATGACGACGCCCGTGCCGTGGTCGATGGAGAAAAATTCGCCGATCTGCGCACCGGGATGGATGTCGATGCCCGTAGCCGAATGAGCCAGTTCGGTGATGATCCGGGGAATGACAGGGATGCCCGCAAGAAGCAGTTCGTGCGCAATGCGGTAATGGATCATGGCTTGCACGACGGGATAACAGAAGATCACCTCACTGTAGTTGTCGGTTGCGGGATCGTCGTCGAAAATCGCCGCCACGTCCGTATGCAGCATCCGCTTGATCTCGGGCAGTCGGTCGATGAATCCGAAAGCCAGCTCCCGCGCCTCGTCTCGACTGTTGCCGTCAGTGCCCTTCTTGTGGAAGGGCAGTGCGAGCTTGATCTGTTCGCGCAGCGTCTGATAGAGCCGTTCCATGTTCAGGCCGATATGGTAGGAGCGGACGGTGTCATCGGCCTGCCTTCGATCGAAGAATCCGGGGAAGACAATTGTCTTCGCCAAGTCAACGATGGCTCTCAACGCATCCACCGAAGGCAACTGTGTGTCGCCCTTGGGCATGAACCGTCTCTCCTCCTCTGATACTTGGGAGAGAAGCAGGACATTCTTCCGGAAGATCTCATCGTTCGTCATCATTGCTCACTGAACATGTTTTAGGCTCTGCAAAGGTAACACTTTTTTGACAATCCTGTTCGCTTGTAAGGCACATTTTTCGCTTTTCCTCCACACGGTCTGTCTGCATCTTTTCCGAAGGGCTATGCCGTGCCGCGTCATAGGGGAGGGGCGAGGCTCCTGCAGACCATATTTTCGTCCCTCTCGGACGGGCATAAGGCCTGCCGGATGAGGCAGGATAAAAGCCTGCGCTCCTATTGGTGGCAACGTGTTGGCGGATACGCCCGATCCGGCCCTACTGCAGGAATGGGGACAGAACGTATTGGAACCGATGATTGCATACAGACGATCCGCCCATCCTGGATAAAATCCCTTTCCTTCGGAGAGGGTGGGCGAGGCTTCTATAGACAAGCCATTTGTCAATCAATCACTTGAAAATGGCGGAGGGCGCGGGCCACTCCATCGTCATCAACGGATGTCGTCACATAGTCAGCCACGGCTTTCAGACCGGCGCCTGCGTTGCCCATGGCGATGCCGATCCCGGCCGCTTGGATGAGGGGGATGTCATTGCCGCCGTCGCCGAAGGCCATTGTCTCATTGATGTCTAAACCCTCATGGAGTGCCATGGCCTGCAGTCCATGCCCTTTGTCGGCCTCTTTCGAGGTTACATCGGTGAACTCAGGATGCCACCGTCCGGATATACAGGAGGGTAGGAGAGACATGAGGCGCTCTTCCTCTGTCTCGTTGACGAATGGTGTCATCTGCAAGATGTCCTCCCCGCAGATATCGTCGATGGACTCCGAATAGTCGATGTTGTCTACGCCGAGACCCACCCGGAAGATTCGATCTACTTGCTCCTTGAAATTGTGGACCACGCAGCGGCTTTCGCCCACGATAATGACAGGAAAGTCGCCAGCCGTCGCTTCACGGACCATGGTCTGCACGTCGTACCAAGGGATGGCATGTCGGGCGATCACCTCTTGGCCTTTAAGGCAAAGAGCACCGTTGGTTGTGACGTATCCGTCGATCAGTGACTCGATCTGACCGATATTGTGTATGATGCTCAATGGTCGTCCCGTGGCGATGTAAACCTGCACGCCGCGTGCTTTGGCTGCAGTGAGCGCATCGACGGTAGACTGGGGGACACGGTGCGTCTCAAAGCTGACGAGCGTCCCGTCTATATCGAAAAATAATGCCTTTGTCTCCATATCGTGATGTTTGATGATACAAGAATCTGTTCCGGTCAGGACCTTTTCTGGCTTTTGATGACAGGGGAGGCATAGCCGGATCGTTCACTGCAAAGGTACGGAAATCGTCACGGATAGCTGTGCTTGTCTGCTGAATGGCCCACAAAGTTTAGTGATTTTTAATGAATGGCTTCCTTTTGGCAAATTCAAATGTAGAAAGTTTGAAGCAGAAAAAATCGAGTTGGCAATGAAAAATGTAATTGTTGTCTGTTGAAAGGTGCGCTGTCAAGTGGTTAAATCGTATCAGCGAAATGAAGGGACGGGCGTTTTGCCAATACGAAGGGAGAAAAGTTGAGTGTGAAATAATATAGAATCTATAAATGAAGGTTTGCCACGGGTGTGCAGGTGCTGGCTTTGCGCTCGTCCACAATGATCAATATCATTGTTCAATCATCACCTCGTTGCCGTAGGGGCGGATTTGCGTATCCGCCCGCAAGCCATGATATAGCCGTCCGTCAGATATATCTCGGAATGCAACGTGCTGCCCAACGCCCCCTGCGGGGGATACGCCGATCCGCCCCTACGGCAGGGATAGGCGCCCCTGCATGCCGTTGGGAGAGGATTGGGAGTGAATGACGGATGTTTGGCTATGCTGGTATTTGTCGCAGCTGATGCTGACATTGAAGAATTGCTCGATGTGTTCCTTCATTGCGGGCGGACACACAGATCCACCCTTACGGCAGGAATGGGGGCAGGCCACGTGTCAGCCGATGATTACAGGCAGACGATCTGCCCATCTTGGATAAACTCCCCTTCCTTCGGAGAGAGTGGGCGAGGCTTTTTCTCTGCCCCGTTTCGGCGTGATCAAAGTTTATGGTCTGAGAGCTCTGAGCGGGCGGATATAGCCAAATAATGGTATGTACGAAAAACTCGTAAATACTTAAAAATTAGTCAATTTATTATTTATTAACAGTTTATTTATAGTAGGTTCTACGAAATTTTCGTAGATTTGCGGCAGTTCAATATAATCTTATGGAAAAACTGACTAAACAAGAGGAAGAAGTGATGCAGTTCATCTGGCAGACCGATAGTTGCACGGTAAAAGACGTGCTCAAGCTGATGCCTGAACCGCAGCCCCCATACACCACTGTCGCTTCGGTGTTCAACAACCTCAAGCGCAAGCATTACGTGAGCCAGCAGCGATCGGGCAACACTTATGTCTATACGCCTGCCATCCGCCAGAACGACTACAAGCGGCGCATGATGGCATGGTTCGTGCATGACTATTTCAGTAACTCCTATAAGGATATGGTCACTTTCTTCGCGCGGAACGAAAAGATTTCACCGGAAGACTTACAGGACATCATTAACGAAATTGAAAAAGAGCCATGATCTATCTCCTTAAAGTCAATGTCATCCTCATGCTGCTCTTCGGCTTCTATCGGCTGATGGTGGGTCGGGATACTTTTTTCGGCTGGCGCAGGTGGATGCTCTGGTCGATCTATATGGTCGCCTTGTTGTTGCCGATGATTCATATAGAGCCTTGGGTCGTGTCACATCGTGCCACGGTCAGCGCGGCCAGCGCCTACGCTGAGACTGTGATGCCGGCCATGATGGTCTATTCGACACCGGCAGAAGCAACCTGGGGCGATGTGATCCGATGGATATGGATATCGGGGGTGCTTGTATTGAGTCTCCGTTTCCTATGGCAGGTAGTTTCGATCTGGCGGTTGGCAGTTTCGACCCGCGTGCAGCGGATTGGTGGACAGGCTGTTCATGTGTTGGCAAAGGGCAACGGTCCGTTCTCCTTCTTCGGTTGGATCTTTGTCGATCCGTCGCCACTGACAGAGGATCAGTTGGCGGAAGTCCTTTCCCATGAGGGCACTCATGTCAGGCAGTTGCATTCTGTGGACGTGCTGCTGAGTGAGGTCATGACTGTCATCTGTTGGTTCAACCCCTTTGTATGGCTGTTGAAGAGCGAAGTGAGAATCAATTTGGAATATCTTGCCGATGAGCATGTGCTGGCTGAAGGCAATGCGCGCAAATCCTATCAGTATCATCTGCTCGGTCTGGCCTGTTCGAACATGAAAGGCAGACAGTTGGCAAATAACTTTAATGTATTACCTCTTAAAAAAAGAATTGCTATGATGAACAAGCGTAGAACACGTGAAATAGGTAAGGGGAAGTATCTTCTCCTCATCCCGTTGGCAGCCGCAATGGCTGTTGTCAGTAACATCGAGACCGTGGCGAGGACGTTGCGGACCGAGGTTCCCGTCATCTCACGGGTGGCCGAAGGGGCCTCGGCAGCGCTCCGGACACCCGTTATGGCACCGGCGCAGAACCTTGCAAAGTCGGCGGAGACCGCGAGGGCGGTTGCAGTTCCTGCTGATACGGCTGTTCGGAAAAATGATGTCGCTTCCGAGTCGGCCAAGACTGTAAGCCAGGCAGACGGCGTATTTGCTGTCGTGGAAAAGATGCCCCAGTTCCCGGGTGGCACGGTCAAGATGATGGAATACTTCAAATCGAACGTAAACTATCCTGCCGAGGCGCGTCAGAAAGGCACTACCGGGCGTGTGGTCGTCCAGTTTGTCATCAATGAAGACGGATCGATCAGTGACTCGAGAGTGGTACGCTCTATCGATCCGCAATTGGATGCGGAGGCTTTGCGAGTTGTCAATGCCATGCCCGCATGGGAACCGGGAATCCAGAACGGCAAGGCCGTGAAGGTGAAATACAATGTCCCGGTAGCATTCGGAGTCGGTCCGCGCCAGTCGGCCACGTCAGCTAAGGCAGATGTGGAGGTCCGTCCCTTGATAGTCGTTGACGGGAAAGAGGTGGCCGATATGAATGGCCTGAAGCCCGAGAACTTTAAGTCCATCAAAGTCCTAAAGGGTGACGAAGCCGTCAAGTTGTATGGAGAGAAAGGCCGTAACGGTGTTTTCTTAATTGCAACAAAGTAAGATATCTCTCTGAAAAAGTATGATAAGGAAATTCCTCTTCTTATCGTTCCTGGTTGTCTGCCTTTATGTTCATGCAGACAACCGGGATTTCATTCGTCGCGGGGATTCATGCATGGCTCAGTATGATCTCTACGGGGCGCTCAGCCTCTATACGCAAGCATTCGAGACGGAGGATACGTATGGCGTTCGCAAAAGGCTGGCCGAATGCTACTACAGGCGTGCCGACTATCGGCGGATGCTCGCCATCATACGCCCCATCCCTGACGACTCTCTCGGCCACGAACTGATGCGGCAGCTCTTTTATGCCGAGAAGCGGCTTTCAGAACCGCAGGCACAGATCTATTGGGGACGTCAGATCCTGCACCGGTATCCGATGGATGCCGAAATCATCGCCGATCTGGCACAGGCTTATACGATGAACGACCAGCCGCAGAACGCCATGATGCTCACGCTGAAATATTTGGATGTCGATTCGGCCAACGTCATGGTGGAACGGCAGTATGCCGATGCGTGCTTTTTGCTTAAAAGTTATGTGCTCGCAAGAGATTCCTATCTGCACCTGCTGGCCCTTGGAGACTCAACGTATAACTGCTTCTATTCGCTTGGAATGTGTTGCGAACAGTTGAAGAAGCCTGAGGAAGCGCTGGCGGCTTTCAGCAAGGCCATTGCTCTCACTGATTCCGCCAAGGCTGGTCCGCTCTACCATCAGGGATGTGTGTATGTGACGCTCGGCAAAGGTGCGGAGGCAATCAGCTGTCTGCAGAAAGCCTTGCAGATACTCCAACCCGACCCTTCGGTACTCTTTATTGTGCACCGTAACCTCGGCGACGGTTACCTCTTGCAGGACGACTGGCCACAAGCTATCCAGGCATGGACTGATGCCGTCAGCTACAATCCGTATTCGCTCACCACATGGTTTTATCTCGGAGCTGCCTATCACAGGCAGTCCAACCGGCAGCAGGCTGCGCGCTGTCTGACACGATTCATTGATTTGGCATCGGCGGAAAAGGATCCTAATGCTGATCTGAAAGAGATGATCCGTAAAGCAAAAGTGATGCTGCAAAGCGGGCAGACAAGATCCCGCTGAGGCAAATGAATTTTGTGGATGGCAGAAGAAGATGCAACATTAACCCATAATGGCATTTCTTTTACCGCAGATGGCATAGGCAAGACAGATGAAGATGTATGGACAATATCTGAGGTATGTGTGCTGTCTGCGGTTCGCAACTGCTCTGTCTATGTAGATCCTCAATCTCGTACATTATATATATAGCGGCTTCGTCCCTTGTTGAATGGACCGATACAATGCCCAAATCTTTTTTTTATCGTTTGAATAATCCTCCTTCCGGCAGGCTCCAGCTTTTGAATCTGAAGTTCAAAAAAACATCTAATTAAGTTTAAAAACGCAGAGTAACTAATTAAAATATTATAATAACTAAAATTTTTAGTTGTTATTTCTGGATTTATATCTAACTTTGTCGTAGAAAACGAAAGATCGTTGCATTCAATCATTGACTATCGGATGAAAAAACTAACTCAAAAAGAACGCGAGATCATGGATCATTACTGGAGCGCCGGACCTATGTTCGTGCGTGAACTTCGGGACCGCCATGAGGATCCGAAACCACACTTTAATACACTCTCGACGATGGTCCGAATCTTGGAAAAACAAGGCTTTCTCAGCCATCGTCAGTATGGCAACACCTACCAGTATTATCCATTGGTGAGCGCGATGGAATACGGTCGGTCGAGCTTGGCTGGTATCATCAAGAGCTTTTTCAATGATTCCTATCTCAGTGCGGTTTCCTCTTTTGTCAAGGAAGAGAAGATCACCGTAGAGGAGCTGAAGAATCTGATCGCCCAAATAGACCGGGCGCAGGCAGAGAAAGAAGACAAATGACATGGAGATACTCGTCTATCAACTCAAAGTGGGGGGACTGATCGCCGCATTTTACATGTGCTATCGACTGCTTCTGTCACGTGAGACGTTGCACCGTCTTAACCGTGTGGTGCTTTTAGGGACGGCGGCCCTTTCCTTTATTCTTCCCCTCTGCGTTGTCACGCTGCATCGTAGGGTGGCTGTACCGGTTTCCGTTGAGTCGCCTATGATCCGTATCAGTGATGGCGTGGCAGCGGCTTCGGCATCTACGTCTCTTTGGCAGACGGTCGCTGTGGTCGTCTTCTGGACTGGTGTGGCAGTCACCCTCGGTCACACATTGTTATCATTATGGCATGTCGTCCGGATGATCTCGACCGGGGAACAACATCCTCAGGCGGACGGAACCGTGATCGTTGTCACGGAGCGAGCGATGGCGCCATCGAGCTGGATGCGCTACATCCTGCTTTCTCGCGCCGACTATGAGCGGCTTGATGCGGCCGTACTGGCTCATGAGCGGGGACATGTGGCAGCCCGGCATTCATGGGATGTGCTTTATACAGCTGTCATAACAGCGATGCAATGGTTCAATCCGGCTGTGTGGATGTTGCGTGCCGACCTGCGCGCCATTCACGAATATGAAGCTGATAAGGCTGTGATCCGCAGTGGGATTGATGCGCGTGAATACCAATATCTGTTAATTAGAAAGGCCATTGGCGCTGGCGGGTACTCTGTCGTGAATGGTTTTAACCATAGTACCCTAAAAAATAGAATTACCATGATGTTACAATCAAAATCCCCCCGTGCGCATTCGTGGAAGGCACTTTTTGTCATTCCTGTCGCCGCATTGGCAGTTGTTGTCAATGCAAAAACCGTCACAGACTACCAATATACGCCTGAACGTCAGACTGACAAACCAGTTGCGGCATCCCGAAAGAAAGTTGGCGTGAAGGCTATGGCACCCGTAGGGCAGCAAGGTAAGACTGCTGTAGACCTTGCAAAAAATGACAAGTTGAATACAGCCGTATATTTTCTCAACGGCGTCAGGCAGAAGAATGACGAGCAGGTGAAGGCACTCAAACCGGATGACATCAAGTCCATGGATGTGTTCAAAAATGTCGGTGACCATAAAACCACGGTCTCTGTCATAACGAATGACTTCGATGAAAGCAAAGCACCGAAGGTAAAGGTGAGGGGAAAGGTGGTAGACGAAGACGGAAAGATCGTTGTCGGAGCCATTGTCAAGCAATCCGGAACACAGGTTGGTACCGTAACAGGCCTCGACGGCAGATTTGTCATGGAGGATCTGCCATTATCCGCTTCGCTCGAAGTCATGTATGTCGGTTTTGAGACCGCTCGTTTTGCAGCCCTTCAAGGATTGGACGACGTCACAGTGACAGTGAAGAAAGTGATGGATCAACCGGCCGTAGCAGCACCGGACAACAAGGCCACTTATGAGGTCGATGGCGTTCAGAAGTCACGTGAGCAGGTTGACGCACAGCTAAAGCCTGACAAGATCGAGGCGATACAAATTGAAAAGAAGGCTGACGGCAATAAGGTGGTAAAGATAAAAACCAAGAAATGAGTCTGAATGCGAATCGGGGCATGAATCTGTATAGCAGTCATGCTCCGACTGCGTTATGACTTCACGTCGGCAGACTGGTGCCTCTTGCAGAGACGTGTAGACTCTCACTTCCGGTAAAAACATCCTACAGTAGAATGCTTTGTCTGCCTTGATTCACACTTTCCAGTGTATGCCAGCCCGACAGAATCCTGCATAAGCGTTTCTCAAAACAAATGGTGTTGATTCGATAATGTGAGTCTTGCTGACATTTCATGAACTGAAACAACCAGCCACAGATAACAATCCTGAAACACTTCTACGAAAGACAGCGCATTCCTTTGAACAGTCAGGACAATATGGATCTAATGACTACAAACAAGAAGGTGTGGGTATTGGCAACCATCTGAATAGAAACGCTTAATTCCTTTGGCCTGCCCCCCCTGGTAGATGACCTATGGCTTCTCGTCAAGCACGCTGTCCAATTTCTTTAAGATGTCGAGGGGTGTCTCATTCAAATCAACCTTGCCCAAGCTGTCGATATAATTCACCATTTCCGGAAGGTTGCTGAATTCATCGCGGAGCGTTCCCTTGCGCTTGTCGGTGAGTTTGCCGGAGGCGCGGTGAATGGCTTTGGCGTGGTCCATGTCCTTGGTCCGATAGTAGATGCGTTTGCCCAAGACGTCATCAAGGCCCATGTATCCGACCACATGACGTCCTTGAAAGATCTGTGCCAGCATCACAAGGTGGTCTGGAATCATTGGCTCCCCATGACCATAGGCCATGTTGATTCGCATCGGAACCCATTTCAGGCATTCGTCCGGCATGGTCTCGAGCCATGTGTACATGCTGTCTATGTCCCTGAAATTGTAACGCTGGTCCTTGGCAAAGAGTTTCGCGTCAAGCGGTCTGAGCTTGATCAGCGAGTCGTTGGTGTTGATTTGGCTCTTGTTGTACATCCCTCCGTGGTTGACAAAGTTCATCAGATAGCCCTCAACGACGGAATCTTTGTGTAGGAAGAGTTTGACATGTAACAGTCTGTTCTGCGGCTTCTTCTCTTTCTGTTGACCGGAAATCGTGTTGGGAAATGCCGTCACCAGCATGGAGACGATGAGGATACGGCTTGCCCATAAAAATGCTTTTTTCATCGTATATGTTTTTTTTGAAAACTGACCATTGACGGCCATTGCAAAAGTAACTGTTTTCTTTGAAATAGACAGTCTTTTTTTTTGATTATTTATGGAAAATAGTTTATCAGCCCAATAAGACCACTACATTTAACATTTTCATCGTTTTTCTTCTAACATACTCGTCTTTTTGCTATCTTTGCATCTAATATATGGTGCCACGATGACAGTCATCTGGTGTCAGTATACAGATCAATCGCAATGGACAGAATCAACAGATATCAGGTGGTAGCCTCAATGGTGCGGAGCTTCTTTGAGGGCTATTTCTCGGGGTTAGTAGACGGGCGGGGCGTGCAGGTGGACGTGCAGACGATTAAGGCCTTAGCGGCAGAGCAATATGGAGAAGTCGCAGGACCATTCTTCCACGTGATGTTTCCCCTGCTGATCGTACTCAATTATGAGAGCTACGATGGCGTGTCGGCAGACATGAAGCGCCGGCATTTCTCTGAGGAAACGCCGGTGAGGCTCCTCCTTCGTTATGCCTGCAAGAGCAAAAGTCTCTATGAGGCGATGATGGAAGAATATAAGCGGCAGATGACTTCCGTCCTGTCGGGACGTATCCAACGGCAGGAGGAGCATATAGCTACTCGCAAAGCAGGAACAGACCTGACGGACGTCGAAACCGCGTCGGCCATTCGGGCTGTTGTCAGGGCTTTGATGCACAGTTATGCCATAGGAGTCAAGGCAGCCGGAACGAACAAGAGCTCACTGCGCCAGGCTACGGTGTTGCGACTGATGGTCAGCGGAATGTCTACGCTGCTGCACGATCTGCCGCTCGATGTGTGGGCAGACGCAGAAACAATCGGCCTGGATGGGATTTACCGTCGTGTGTGTCGGGAAGCGGCTCATTATGAGAC
>ONHE01000135.1 GCA_900317545.1 uncultured Prevotella sp.
CCCATGCAGATCAAGGCAAAGACGATAATTGTCCCGATTTTTTGTTTGCTCTTGACCGCATAGATAGTCGTGATCAGCATATACGCCGCATGCAACGAGGGAATGGCGGCGAAAATGTTTGCGTTCTTCCCATAGATCGAATGGAAGACGGGAATGCCGGTCAACAGATCAAAACGGCCTAATCCCGCCACGTTGCCAGGGGTAGTCAGGATCGGCGTGAAGCCGTATTTCATGGCATACCATGGAGGGGCTGCTGGGTGGATATAATAGCCGCAGAATCCCAAAAGATTGACGAAGAGGAAGGCGATCGTAAAATGTAGATAGACATTATATTGCTTTTTGAAGTAAAGCCATAGGCTGAAAGCCAGTGGAACCGGTACCCAACACAGGTAGAAAAAGCCTGCCAGCAGATCGGAGAGGACGGAATGATGAAGTTCAAAATATTCACTTGGAATCAACAGACCCTGTGTCGTTGCAATCCCGAATATTTCTTTTTCCGCGTCATACAGTCCCTTTACATCGATCGGATTTACCTTATAGTTCGGGTATAGTCGCATCCAGTCGTAAGAACATGCAAAAATCAGCCAGGGCGCAAGAGCCAAAGCGACTTTCCGCGTTGGTTTTATAGCGACGAGGATAATATATAATATGATCAGATAAAAACTATACATGACTGAGCGGAAACAACGTCTAACCGAGCTTCAAAAAACTGCCACGGAGGATGGAAGATAGGAAGGATCGTTCCGAACGTTGGATCATTCCCTCTTTTTGAGTTCCCGATAGCAGTGTTCTACACGCCAGAAGGCTGTGATATTGGCAAGTACGGCAATCAGAATCATACCACCTGCGATCCACCAAAGATTCTCCGTGCAACCGGAAATGATAGCTGTCACAGCGGTAACCACCACACGTTCTGGACGTTGCATCAGTCCGACTTTACATTCTATCTGTAATCCCTCGGCGCGAGCCCGTACGTAACTGACCATTACCGAACCCACCATGGCGGCGAAAGTAGTGACTCCAAGCCAGAACCAATCATTTTCTATGAAGATCAATGTTATGCCAAAAAGCGAGATAAGTTCGCTGTAGCGGTCGAGCGTAGAGTCCCATAAGGCTCCGAAAGTAGAGGACATGTTGCCCAGTCTGGCTAATCTGCCGTCCATCATATCGAAAAGTCCGGAGAAGAGAATTACGATCCCGCCCCAAAGGATATATTGATAGGCTAAACTGGAGTTGCCATCTTGCATTTCGAGAGCTCCCATGATGAAAAGCGCCGTAGCACATATGTTGCCGATGAAGCCGAGTGTTGTCACTATGTTAGGGGTCATCCCGACTTTGATCATGCCCTTTATGATAGGGTTAATGAAGATGTATATGATCTTCTGTAGATAATCTCTGTAATTCATATTTACTTAAAAACAAACAGCCTCTGCATTTGATAGTTCCAAAGAACTGCCACAACAAAGGCAACCAAAGCTTTCACAAAAATAAAATTAACACCTGATAATTCCGTTAATGCATAAGTTCCTAATGTGTTCAAGGCGATGCTGATGCCCCACACCAAGAAATATTTGAATGCCACGTTTTTCTTTTTCAGTCCCTTAGCATTGAACACCCATTTGTAGTTGATGCAACAATTTATGATCCCGCCGCTCAATGCTCCGAGAAATGAAGCGAACGCATACCAGACATGGAAACCATTTGCGAGCAGGATGGCGATACCGAAATCGACCGTAGAAGCGATGCTGGCCGAAGTCTCCGCTTTACCAAAGGTCATCAAAGCTTGCTTTATTGTACCCATCTGAAAACCAAAATGATGATCAAAGAATAGATACCTGCAAGTATGTCATCTGCCATCACCCAGAAAGCCCCGATCTTCCTGTCGAGGCTACGGATGCCTAATGGCTTGACTATATCGAAAAAACGGAAAAGAAGGAACGCTGCAATGGCATAATATACATTGCCTGCCGGTGTGGCCAAAAGCGGAATCCAGACGCCCACCATCTCGTCAATGACAACCCGACTCGGGTCTTCACCCCAGAAAGGACTAAGCTTGCGGACTGACCAGGTGCCGATGACCGTGAAGACCATACATAATAATAAGGTGATAATCCATAGCATCGTTTCCGACAAACATAAGGAAAGCCCCAACCAGACGATTGTTGCCAAAAAAGCTCCCGCAGTGCCTGGTCCCCATGGCCAATAGCCACTGCCGAAGCCTGAACCTATTATTGTAGCTAATAAGGGTGGACGTCTCATGTCGGTACAAAAGTACTGATTATTATTAAAAAAAAAGAATTATCGCTCGAAAAAAACATAAAAAACTAAAAAAGTTTTCTGATGTCATAACTTATATATACATTTGTACTCGATTTTTCAAGATTTCAACGCAGAGAAAGCTATGGACTGTTTTCAGAAATACTTTCTTTGGTAATGCAGGTAACGATTTAAGGTGAACAAGTTCTACTATATATTCATTGTCTTTTTATTGACAGTCACAACTGGCAAGGCGCAGATTGTAGGCGAAATTGTTGATGCGGAAGATGGGTATGCCATCCCTTATGCCAGTGCATCCTATAAAGGTCATCATGTCGCGGTGTCAAGCAACGGTGAAGGAAAGTTTTCCATCGAACGCCATGAAGGTTGGATTCTGACCTTCAGTTCTGTCGGCTACACGCCCCAGATCATCAAAGTGGACGCCAATACGAATAATGTCAGGATCGCTCTCAAGCCTGAGGCCCGCAAGTTAGACGAGGTTGTCATCAGATCCAAAAGGGCAAGATACACCCGGAAGAACAATCCTGCGGTCGAGTTGATGCGGCGCGTCATCGCGCAGAAAAAACGCACAAACCTTTCCAATCATCCCTATTATCAGTATAACAAATACCAGAAGATCACCTTGTCTCTGAACGATGTCAAACCTGAAGAAGTTGGCAAAGGTGCATTCAAAAACAAATGGATGCTCGACCAGTTGGAAGTGTCACCTTATAATAATAAGCTGACTTTGCCGATCTCTGTGGACGAGACCGTGATCCAGCATGTGTTTCGGAAAGACCCGTTGAGTGAAAAAGACATCATTAAAGGCCAGCAGAGCCAGGGTGTCAATAATCTTCTCCAGACCGGCGACATCCTCAATGTGGCCTTAAAAGAGGTGTTCCAGGATGTCGATCTTTATGATGATCATGTGCGTTTATTGCAATATCCTTTTACCTCCCCGATAGGTGAGACGGCCATATCCTTTTATCGTTACTATATCCAGGATACGGTCTACGTAGACCGCGACTTGTGTTACCACCTGCATTTCCTGCCCAATAACCAGCAGGATTTCGGCTTCCGTGGCGACCTTTATGTTCTTGCCGACAGCACATTGCACATCAAGAAGTGCAACCTCACGATCCCGCATAAGAGCGATGTGAATTTTGTGAAGGCGATGCACCTTGATCAAGAGTTCACCAAACTTGACAATGGGGAGTGGGTACTCTCCAAGGATGACATGTGGGCAGAGTTGAAACTGACGAGCTATCTGCGTCAAGTCTTGGTCGTTCGAAACACCCGACTGAGTGATTATGCTTTTGACGAACTGCCTAAACAGCTGTTCAAGGGAAGGGCGAAAGTACGCCATGACGCCGACGCCCTTGTACGTGACGAAGCCTTCTGGAACAACTATCGGGCTGTCGAACTGACGAAGGGAGAGTCGTCCATGAATGCTTTTGTCCATCGGATGGAGCAGTCCAAGAATTTCAAGTGGATTCTGTTTGCAATCCGAGCCTTTGCCGAGAACTATGTGGAGACGGGATCTTCACAGACCAAGAGCAAGTTCGACTTCGGCCCGATAAATACGATCATCTCCAGCAACTTTGTCGATGGCTACCGCCTCCGCTTGAGTGGAAGGACGATGGCGGCGCTCAATCCGCATCTCTTCTGGGACGGATTCATCGCCCAGGGATTGTCTTCTCACAAGACGTATTACGACAGTCAGATCACCTATTCGCTCAACAAGAAGAAGAATTCGCCCTTTGAGTTCCCTCAGCGCAATATTGTTTTCGACACTTCTTATGATGTCATGTCGCCTGCCGACAAGTTTCTGATCCACAATAAGGATAATGCCTTCATGACCATCCGTGCTAAGAAGGCAGAACAGATGTATTTCGTCAATCGGCAGAAACTGTCGTTCATCTATGAGACTGATTGGGGATTCAGTGTCAATTCGTCATTGAAAGCAGAGGGAAATGAGGTTGCTGGAGATTTGCATTTTATGCCGCTGACGATGGATGAAGAGGTCCGGAAGATCCGTACGACAGAACTCTCGTTCGGCCTCCGCTATTGTCCTGGACAAACATTCATCAACACCAAGCAGCATCGTTTGCCCATCAATCTTGACAGTCCGGAGCTCACGCTGCAACACACCATGGGTATCAAGAACTTCCTCGGCGGAGGTTACAAGATGAATTATACCGAGATCGGCTTGTACAAACGGCAGTGGTTAGGCAGTTGGGGCTATGTCGACTTGCATCTCAATGGCGGTGCCCAATGGAACAAGGTGCCCTTCCCGTTGCTCATCATGCCTCCCGTCAATCTGACTTTCTTCGAGTATGAGGGTACTTTCGGGTTGATGAACAACATGGAATTCCTGAGTGACCGCTACGCGTTTGGCTCTTTGGCATGGGATATGAACGGGAAGTTGCTCAACCGTATTCCGCTTCTCAAGCATCTGAAGTGGCGCGAATATTTCGCCATCAAAGGCATGTTGAGCACGCTGACCGACAAAAATAATCCCACGCTGGAACAGAATGCTGGAGATCCCTTGCTTTTCAAGCTGCCTGAAGGATCGTATGTCATGGATTCGAAAAAGCCGTATTGGGAGTTCGTAGTTGGTGTTCACAACATCTTCAAGTTCTTCGGCGTTGACTATGTACGCCGTATGAGCTACAACGAGCACCCAAATGCCAAGAAGTGGGGCATCCGGTTCACCTTCATGCTCAGCTTCTAAAGATTTTCATTGCTTTTCTCCGTGCTTGACGAAGAGGATGTCCACGTCCTGCATCGTCACCAAGCAGCCTTTGGGTTGCATGTCCAATTGAGGCTGGATGGTTGCCATATAGTCCCGGATCTGCTCTTCTTTGTCAACGATCTCAATGGTCACCGGCACTTTCTCCGCATATTTCCAGGAGTCCAAGGGCATGAGATCCGATGATGTTCCGTAGCCCATGATGCCTTTGTAAATAGTGGCTCCGGCCATGCCCAATTCGCGTGCGGTACGGGCAAGAAACTGATAGAGGGGCTCGCGTTTGTACATATCGGTGTTGCTCACATAGATTCTGAGTTTTTTGGCTTTGTCGTCAATTTCCATGGTGTTTGATATTTTGTATCTGCAAATATAGCGTTTTTTGTGCATAAAGTGACAGAAAAGTGGACGGGAAATGATCATTTCTCAACGAAATTCCCTATATTTGCAAAGAATAGAAAGAGATTATGAGAAAGATTAAGAATCCTTGGGTACACAAGGAGGGCTACGACTGTTTCGGCTGTTCGCCTGATAATCCATTGGGACTTCATATGGAATTCTTCGAGAGTGGCGATGAGGTGATCTCCTTCTGGAGACCTCAAGGTCATTATCAAGGATGGATTGGCGTCATGCATGGTGGTATTCTCTCTACGCTGATTGACGAAACGGCAGGCTGGATTGTCATGCGCAAGTTGCAGACGGCAGGCATGACCGCAAAACTTGATATTCGTTTCAAGCATCCGGTCATGGCCTCTGACAACCAACTGACTATCCGGGGACACATCGTAGATCAAAAACGTAACATCGTCGTCATGCAGCTCACCCTTGAAAACGGCAATTCGGAGGTTTGCGTCGAAGCAGAGGCTACGTACTACGCCTTTGATGAGCAGCGGGCCAAGGAGATGGGCTTCTGTGGCTGTGAGGTCGAAGACGAACAGCTGTTGTCTATGTGATGACGCGCCGCTCTGTTTTCTATAGTCAACCGAGAACTGAACATGAAGGTTTTATTGGCAGATAATCAAGGTATCACCAGGGCAGGCCTGATGTACATTTGCGATGGTATCGCAGGAATCGAATACGTCCAGGTGGAAGACAAGGCCGCGCTGATTGAACAGCTGAAGAATGATCCAGAGGGTGCGGTCATCCTCGACTACACGCTCTTCGACATCAACGATGCGGCCGAGCTGTTGATCCTCTGCCAACGCTTCCCCCGCGTTCAGTGGCTTTTGTTCAGCGAAGACCTTAGTCCGGATTTCGTACGTCTTCTTCTGGCCAGCAGCCCTTGCTTCAGCGTTTTGCTGAAGGAGTCGCCGCTGAGCGAGATCCGAGAAGCCGTTGCTTTTACCGTCCGCCATCATCGTTTCATCTGTCAGCGCATGGCCGAACTGCTGCTTACGCCTGAAACAATGTCAGATGAGACGGTCAAGTTGACGCGTGCGGAAACCGAGATCTTGAAGGATATTGCGCTCGGTATGACCACCAAGGAGATCGCTGAGAAGCGTTTCAGCAGTTTCCATACAGTCAATACGCATCGAAAGAACATTTTCCGTAAGTTGGGCGTTAACAATCTGCATGAGGCTACCAAGTATGCTTTCAGGGCCGGATTGGTGGACTCGGCTGATTATTGCATTTAAACGGTTCGCAAAGCGGTTTCCGCCTGCAGCGCCTCATGAATTCTTTGGCTTCTCCTATCGCAGTTTCCCGTCTTTTCGGGTGGACTTGACAGGTCGTTTGACTGTCACCTGCAACGTTTTCAAATCAGATTGCCAATTCTGTATAATCCCCTGTTTTTGCAGTTGTACGGACTCAAAGGGGAAGAACAAAAAAAAGGATTAGAAATATCTCACGACAGTTCTAATCCTTTTGCTTTCTAACTAACTTATTATCAACTATTCATTACCTTTTATGTATTTTTGCTACAAAGATATGATATTTTATTAATAAAATGAACATAAAGATTGAAATAATTAACGTAAACGTTTGCGTATTTGACCTTTTTCTCTTATCTTTGCCCTAAAAGAAAAAACGTTCATGAAACAGCATCGTACATCATTGAAAGATCTGGCTGCTGAATTAGGAGTCAGCATCGCCACCGTATCACGTGCCTTGCACAATAGTCATGAGGTTGGAGAGGATATGAAGGCGAAAGTGAGAAAGCTGGCGCAAATCCGCAATTACAGGCCTAATCCTTTCGCTCAAAGCCTTCGGAAGGAGGCGCCTCATATCATCGGTGTTATCGTTCCGAACCTTGTCACCCACTATTACGCCTCTGTGCTTGACGGAATTGAAGACTATGCCCGACGCAACGGCTACTCGGTCTTCAGTGCTAACAGCCATGAGGATCATGAGCGTGAGGTACAGGCCATCGAGAGCTTTGTTTCTCTGCATGTCGAGGGGATCATTGCCTGTCTGGCTCAGACAACCGTCGACTATAGCCATTATGAGCAGTTGCATGCCATGGACATGCCTGTGGTCTTCTTTGCGCGCACCTGCCTGCCACAGATGTTTTCACAGGTGGTCGGCAACGGGGATGAAGCAGCCTATGAAGCCACTGTCCATCTCATAGAGACTGGAAGTCGGCGAATTGCTTTCATCGGCGGTCCCAACCATTTGGACATGGTCCGCCGGCGCAAGCATGGATACCTGCAGGCGTTGAAGGACAAGAATATCGGAATCGATCGGAGTCTAGTTGTCTGTGACAAAATTGACTTTGAAGTCGCCCGCAGGGCCACTATCGAACTGTTGCGTCGTCCGGATCGCCCCGATGCCATACTTGCTTTCAATGACATCATCACCTATGCGGCCTTCGATGCCATCAAGCATGAAGGGCTCGGAATTCCGCACGACGTGGCCATCATCGGGTTCACGGATGGCGAGAATGCTGCCTTCGTGACTCCCAGACTGTCGGCCATTATGGACCAGGCACATGAACAGGGCACCAAGGCGTGTGAGCTCTTGTTTCGCAACATCAATGGTGACAAAAAGATATACAAAGAGATCGTCCCCATGATCCTGAAGATCCGGGAGTCATCCGAGAAGAATGGGAGCGGGATAGCCGGACCCAACGAGGCCAGCCGGTTGTTCTGATGCCTACTCGAAATTCCGTATCCGCACGTCAATGCCCAGTCCTTCGCATGCCTTGCGCATGGCTTCTTTGGATGTCTGCGAGAAATGATAGGGGTAGAGGACCTTGGGTCTGAGCGCGGCGGCGGCCTCGTGCAGCTGTTCCGGGGTCATCGTAAATGGTTGGTTGCAGGGCAGGAATGCAACGTCTATAGGACCCAGATTCCGCATCTCGGGGATGACTTCCGTATCGCCCGCAATATAGATACGGAATCCGTCCACGACGAGTATAAACCCGTTGTCCC
>ONHE01000187.1 GCA_900317545.1 uncultured Prevotella sp.
CAGCTCCTGTACGGAGGCGATGCCGTGACACAGGTCGACGGCCACTCCAAGGAGATGGTCGAAGGAATGAACAATTCAGGTCTCCTTCCCATCAAGATCGTCTACGCCGGCACGGCCAACTCTTCGAACGAGGTGGCTGACGTCATGGCACGCGCCAATAATGACAAGAAGTGCATCGGCGTGATCTGTTGGATGCACACATTCTCACCGGCCAAGATGTGGATCAAGGGCATGCAGATCCTACACAAGCCACTCCTCCACCTCCATACCCAGTACAATCAGCAGATCCCATGGGACACCATGGATATGGACTTCATGAACCTGAACCAGAGTGCCCATGGAGACCGCGAGTTCGGGCACATCCTCTCGCGCCTCCGCAAGAACCGCAAGACGGTCATCGGCTATTGGAAAGACGCCAAGACACAGCAGCGCATCGCTGTATGGGAACGTGTATGCGCAGGATGGGCTGATGCTCAGGACTGTCTGATTCTGCGCTTCGGCGATCAGATGAACAACGTGGCTGTCACCGACGGCGACAAAGTGGCATTCGAACAGGTAATGGGATATCATGTCGACTATTGCCCCTTCTCCACCGTCATGACTGCGTTCGACAAGGTGAACGATGCCGACGTCGACGCACTCGTGCAGGTCTACTTCAGCGAATATGCACACGATGCAAAATTGGAAGATCCCTCCACGACCGAGTATCGCAAGGTCTGGAACGCAGCCAAGGCCGAACTGGCTCTTCGGGCTGTACTGACCGCACACGGCGCAAAGGGCTTCACGACCAACTTCGATGACCTCGGCGACGAGAATGTGGAGCTTACCGGACACGGATTCGATCAGATTCCGGGGCTCGCATCTCAGCGGTTGATGAACGAGGGCTATGGTTTCGGTGCCGAAGGCGACTGGAAGAGCGCCTGCCTCTACCGCACGACCTGGTTCATGAGCCAGGGTCTCGAAGACGCAGGCACCTCGTTCCTCGAGGACTACACGCTCAACTTCGACGGCGAAAACACCTCCATTCTCGAGGCGCACATGCTTGAGATCAACCCCGCCATTGCCGAGGAGAAGCCCCGACTGGAAGTTCACTTCCTCGGAATCGGTATCCGCAAGACCCCTACAGCCCGTCTCGTCTTCACCAGCAGACAAGGCCACGGCATCGCAGCCACCATCGTCGACATGGGCAACCGGTTCCGCTTGATCGCCAACGACGTGAATCTCATCAAGTCGAAGCCGCTGCCTAAACTTCCCGTAGCATCCGCCCTCTGGATCCCCGAACCGTCTTTCGAGGTCGGCGTCGGCTGCTGGATCAACGCCGGAGGCACCCACCACTCGTGTTTCAGCTTCGGCCTGACGGACGAATACTGGCGCGATTTCGGCGAGATTGCAGACATAGAGACCTGCATTATCAACAAGGATACTGACTACGAAGCATTCCGCAGGGAACTCCGCTTCAATGAAGTCTACTACATGTTGAACAAAGCACTGAGATAAATTCCATCCCTCACACCGTGGGGGAACATTCCGGAGAGGCAGCCATGCTGGCCTCTCCTTTTTCACTTATAACACCTATCTACATGAAAACAGAACCCAAAACAGTCATCGAAGCAGGCAAGGCGATACTCGGAATCGAGTTTGGATCGACCCGAATCAAGGCCATTCTGATCGACCCGGACAACAAACCCATCGCGCAGGGCAACCACACGTGGGACAATCAGTTGGTCGACGGATTGTGGACCTACAGCATCCAGGACATCTGGAGCGGTCTTCAGGATTGCTACGAAGACCTCCGCAGAGATGTCCGCAAGCAGTATGACACGGAGATAGAGCAGCTTGCAGCCATCGGCATCAGTGCCATGATGCACGGCTATATGGCTTTTGACGAGCAGGAAGAGATCCTCGTTCCCTTCCGCACATGGCGCAATACCAACACCGAGCAGGCTGCAGCCCGCCTCTCCGAACTGTTCAATTTCAACATCCCTTTGCGCTGGAGCATCTCTCATCTCTATCAGGCCATCCTCAATGAGGAGCCGCATGTCGGCAGCATCAATTATCTGACAACCCTCGCCGGTTATATCCACTGGCAGCTGACCGGCTGCCGCGTGCTCGGCATAGGTGACGCATCGGGCATGCTCCCCATCGACCCGGACACGCACAACTATGATGCAGAGATGGTGAAACTGTTCGATCAGCTCGTCGCCCCACGCGGATTCAGCTGGCGGCTGACCGATCTGCTGCCGCAGGTGCTGTCGGCCGGCGAGGATGCAGGTACCCTGACGGAGAAAGGCGCACGACTGATCGACCCGTCAGGCCATCTCCGTGCCGGCATCCCACTATGTCCCCCTGAAGGCGATGCGGGCACCGGGATGGTCGCAACCAATGCGGTCAAGCCGCGCACAGGAAACGTCTCGGCTGGGACTTCGTCATTTTCG
>ONHE01000182.1 GCA_900317545.1 uncultured Prevotella sp.
CATTGTTGTCCGTAGCCAGTCGGGACAGCGAATTATAGTTGCCGATCTCCTGGTTGCCCGTTACGCCGTAGCTTCCGCGCAACTTCAGATCGGTGATCACCTTGTTGTCTTTTAGGAAGTTTTCCTCTGTGGCGCGCCAAGCGAGGCCGAATGAGGGAAACGTACCCCACTTGGTGTCCTTGCCGAAACGTGAGGAGCCGTCGAAACGGACCGTGGCCGTGAGCAGGTATTTGTCCTGATAGGCATAAGTTGCACGGCCTGTATAGGATATCAGACGATTGCTGTAGATGTTACTCTCGGTCTTCAACGAAGCTTGATTGGCACCGGCAAAGCTCCACGCACCGAGCTGGTCGTTGTCAAACTGACCCGACATGTAGGAACTGTTGTATTTGTAATCCTGCCACGAATAGACAGCGGTGGCCGTCAGGCGATGATCTCCGAACTGGTTGGAATAAGTCAGAATGTTATCCATCAGCTTGCTCCGGCTGCGATACCAGCTCTGGCTGCCGCTGCTGGTCTTCAGTCCTTGCGCGATCGACTTGATATTCTGCGAGGAGATAAACTCATAATTGTTGGACGTCTTCGTGTCATATCCGATACTCAGCTTGTAGTTCAAGTGCTTCGTGATCTGTGCCGAAGCATAGAAATTACCCAAGAATCGAACGTTTCGAGTACGGTTCGTAGAAGCGTTGTTGTCTGCAAAAGGATTGAAAAACTCGCCGAGCGAGACAACATGATACGATCCGTCTTCTTCATAGATCGGCTCCGTTGGCCATCCATAGCGGAAGATATCACTCAGCACGGGATTGGTCAATACGTTCTGCGTGGAAACCGTGAGCTGCATACTGGAGCCGACCGTCAACCAGGAATTGAACTTATGGTCTAAGTTGTTGTGAACAGTGAACTTCTCAAAGCCGCGGTTTGGAATCAGCGCGTCTTGGTTATAATAGCCCGCAGACAGCATATAACCCGTCCGGTCGTTGCTTCCGTCGAGCGTGACGCCATAGTCCTGCGTCAGCGCAGAGCTCTTCAGAAACTCCCGCTGCCAGTCTGTATCATACTTGTTCAGCCCTGAAAGATCAGGCTCACCGTTCCCGGCATTGGCGTAGGCCGTCTTGATGTAATCGGCGAAGTCCTGCCCCGTGATGACATCAACCAACCGACTCGGCGTCGAGATGCCGATATTGGCATGGGCGCTGATATTGTTTCGTCCGCTCGCACCTTTCTTCGTCGTGATCATGATCACACCGTTTGCACCGCGGGATCCATAGATCGCCGTCGACGAAGCATCTTTCAGCACCTCCATCGACTCAATATCGGCAGGGTTGATGTCATTCATATTACCGTCCACAAGTGGGAAACCGTCGACCACGATCAATGGATCGGTGCCCGCATTGATGGAGGCTGAACCGCGGATACGCAGCGTGGGCTGTGCGCCGGGCTGGTTATTCGTAAACACGGCGACACCGGTTGACTTGCCCTGAAGAGCCTCAAGCGGGTTGGCGGACATCACGGAGGTGATGGCATCCGTCTTCAGTGAAGCGATCGAACCGGTCAGGTCGCGCTTCTTCATTGTGCCGTATCCGACAACCACCACTTCCTCCAAGTTCGACCGGTCCTCAGCCATGGCGATCCGCATGCTGCCATTCGCCCTGGCCTCCTGCGTCTTGTAGCCGACATAAGAAAAAACCAACGTTGCGCCATTCGGCACTTCCAACGTGAACCGACCATCCATATCGGTCACCACACCATGTCGTGCATTGCCCTTGACAACTACGCTGACGCCGATCAAGGGTTCACCTGTCGCATTGTCAGTCACGACACCACTGGCCCTCACCTGCTGTTGCGGGAGGGCGATCTCAGAATAAATGCGGTTGGCGGAGGATGCGTTTCCGGCAGATGCCACCATAGGACAAGCCGTCAGCAATGCAGCCATCGAGAAACCGACAAATACACTTTGCCTTTCGTTTTTCATATTCATACAGTTAGACAGTATATTGTTTGGTTATTGATTGTGTCATGATAAAAAGCTGTTCGAAACCATACAAGGCCTACGAATTCTTTCTATTTGTTTTCTTTCGCTTGCAAATATAGAGAAAATAATGTTTTTATATGAAACATTAAAGTTAATAAATCAAAAAACGAAAGCATTCTATAGCTAATTCAACGGTACATTCCACCTCATCCTGACCATTTATCTCGCCAAAACAGACAATCCTTCCGGCCTGAGAAAAAAAATCATCTGAAAAATTTGGAGATATGAAACAAAATTTTTACCTTTGCATCCGCTAATCGATATTAGCATCTTTCAAACGGTGGATGTAGTTCAGTTGGTTAGAGCGTCAGATTGTGGTTCTGAATGTCGTGGGTTCGAGTCCCACCCTCCACCCATCAAGAAAGC
>ONHE01000034.1 GCA_900317545.1 uncultured Prevotella sp.
ATTGTTATCTCATTGGCTTCATCGTTGCGGGTATAAGTGAAATGCTCCTCGGCCTGCAGCACCCTCAAGGCATAGTCAAGGCCATCGGCAAAGCGGAACTTGCCCGACAGCCGATGCGTGGACAGGATCGGATTGTCGAGCACGATCTTCACGTCGTAGTATTTCTCAAAGTCTTTCATGACTTCATGGAAAGTCTTGTTGCGGAAGCAGTAAAGTCCTTCGCGCCAACGATAGACGTCATAGTCCTCTATCCTTGACCTCACAAGCCGGCCACGTTCAAGCTGTACCATCTCGTCAGGTTCGATCTCAATCTGTCCGCAGGCCGACCGGACGCTGATCTTGCCTTCCATCAGGGAGGCGACGAACGAACCAGTTCGCGAATAGGCCTCCACATTGAACTTCGTGCCAAGGTCTGTGACATCTGCTTGTGGCGTATGGACGACGAAGGGCTTGCCGTCTTGATGCCTTACGTCAAAATAGCCCTCGCCGTCAAGCTTCACCACCCGTTGCTTCCGGCCGAATGCGGCAGCATATTCAAGCGTCGAACCGGAATTGAGCCATACGCTCGAACTGTCAGGCAACAAGATGTGAACACGCTGGCCCGCCGGAACGGAGATTTTCTGCAGGGCCGACAGGGCCGGGTCTTTTGACTCCACATATTCCAATAGTGAGGCAGTGAGACCGACTGTCAAGAGGACGATGGCCGCGACACGCCACATGCTTCGGACCTTGCGCTTTAACGATCGAACCTTATGACCACTCTCCTGGCGACCGGTCTGCCCGGCTCCCGGAGCCGCCTCCCTGCCTCCTGCTTCCTGCGGCGTTCCCAACAGAATGATTGCATCAAACAATTTGCGTTCACGGCGCAACAAAGCCTCATGCTCCTCATTCCCCTCGGCCCAGGACCTGATCTCCTGCATCTCTTCCGCTGATGCGATTCCCTCAAAATATCTGTATAATTTATCCTTGTCCATACTGTTGATCATATTATTCCTGTATCAATAGCGAACGAGAAGATCGGTCCCCTAGTAGATTTACGCCAAAAACCGTCATCTGACCGCTGAAAGACCATCCGTTCTGGCTGATTGGAGCTTCCCGACTGCTTGAGTCCGCTTGCCGGCATCTTGTCTTCCGGCCTCCCACGAGACAGCCCGCTACGTCTTCGCCACACCAGTAGCCCATCTGCGCGGATATCGGCCCAAATCAGTTCGGTCGCAAATGACCGATCGGAGTTCATAAAGATTTGATGCCGTAAAGGTAGCACATTGTGCGGAAAGTACTTCAAAAAGTGTTTGATAAATGAATAAAAAAGTTCTTTTGCTGTTCCATTATTGAAAATTTGACTAACTTTGTCACCATAAACAGCATCTATCTGAAGCATAATGGCCTTCAACCTTAAAGAGTTCAACGATTTCTTCACAAAGCATCAGCAGCGATTCGTACATTTTGCCACCACCTACCTGCACGACGAAGCAGTGGCGGAAGACCTTGTGGTTGAGTCAATGATGTATTATTGGGAAAACAAGGATCGCCTTTCGGAGGATGCCAATGTGCCGGCTTACGTTCTAACCACCTTAAAACACAAGTGCATTGACCACCTGCGCCATCAGAAGATGGTGCAGGACGTATCGAAGGAGATAGGCGGACTGCAGCAGTGGGACCTGTCTTTCCGCCTGACTTCGCTGCAGGATTTCGAGCCCGAGAATATTTTCACCCGCGAGATACAGGAGATTGTCGACCGCACGCTCGACAGCCTGCCCGAACGCACGCGAGAGATATTCCGTGCCAGCCGCTATGAGAACAAACCCTACAAAGAGATCGCCGAGCAATGCGGGATCACCGTGAAGGGAGTGGAATTTCATATCATGAAGTCAAACAAAGCATTGCGCGAGGCGCTGACAGACTATCTCCCCTTGGGCGTATTGCTCTTTTATTTCCCCCTTATTGAGTGATGCCCGCAGCTTTGCCACAATCCATTGTCCCGGTCTACGTCAAAGCGACAGGACCGAACAACCGCAAATCGGCCCTTGCCATTAGAAGCAGGTGGCATGCGAAGAGGCCAAGGGGCTTCCCGGCATCACCAATCAGAAAATGAATGATGATCTCAAGGCGATGGCAGAACTGGCAGGGATGGACGAATCCG
>ONHE01000054.1 GCA_900317545.1 uncultured Prevotella sp.
AAGTGCAAAGAAAACTTGTTTTCAGTTTGCCGAGCGCAGCCTACCTTCTGCAAAGGTACAAAAATCCTGTGTTCTTAGCGCATTTTTCCTTTAAAAACATCGGTTGCGTCCCTTTGGGCAGCTGTATCTTCGTTTTGCTGCCGTCGGATGAAGCCCCTGAAGGAGCCGTAACTCTTCGGAGAAATGATCTGACCTTAATTATTTATGACTTATTCAATTCTTTTGTAAACGGTATTATGGCAATAGGGCATCCGCTTATGGCCCTTCTTCAGCATACGTCGGAATGGCATTGAGACACATCATTGGAAATCGGGGATGCAGGGGCGATGCCTTTTCATTTTGTGTGAGGTCGAAGCGGAGATGCTAGAATATGCCGGTTAAATAACTGTAAAAAGGTTAATGTTTTCTAATTTGATATGTTTCAGGCTTCCCAATCGCTTTGGATCCCGAATAAAATGCGTAATTTTGCAGTCCGATTACATCGGGGTAGACTTAGAACCCCGTCACGGTCGTGTTAATAGCAGTGCTTCCGGCCGAGCGCTGTGGTTAGTGAATCGTCCGTGAGACAGAGCGAAAGCCATGGATGGTCTCTTTTAGACTGGAGGCGCCGTGAGGTCTCTGTTACAGGTAAAACAAGTTTTTTAGTAGTAAAATTTAATTTTTTGAAATGAACACTTTAAGTTACAAGACTGTTTCCGTGAATAAGGAGACAGCCCAGAAAGAGTGGGTCGTAGTTGATGCCAGCGATCAGATCGTAGGCCGTCTCTGCTCTAAAGTTGCTAAGTTGTTGCGTGGAAAGTACAAGCCAAGTTTCACTCCGCACGTTGATTGTGGTGACAATGTCATCATCGTCAATGCATCTAAGGTGCGCTTCACCGGCAAGAAGGAGACAGACAAGGTTTACACGCGTTATACTGGCTATCCCGGCGGTCAGCGCTTCAATACGCCGGCCGATCTGCGCACGCGCAAAAACGGTATTGACAAGATCGTCCGTCACGCTGTCAAGGGAATGCTGCCGAAGGGTCCGTTGGGTCGTTCGCTGCTTAAAAACCTTTATGTCTATGAAGGATCGGAGCATCTGCACGAGGCACAGAAGCCGAAGGCTATTGATATTAACCAGTATAAATAAAGTAAGGAAAGATGGAAGTAATTAATGCAATCGGTCGCCGTAAGAGCGCAGTAGCTCGTGTTTACCTTACAGAGGGTACCGGTAAGATCACAATTAACAATAGAGAATTAGAGACATTCTTCCCTTCCGCCATCCTGCAGTATGTCGTTAAGCAGCCGCTGCAGTTGCTCGAAGTTGAAGGCAAATATGATATCAAGGTCAATCTCGACGGTGGCGGCTTCACCGGACAGAGTCAGGCTCTGCGCCTCGCTATTGCTCGTGCGCTGGTCAAGATCAACGCCGAGGACAAGAAACAGCTGAAGGATGCAGGCTTCTTGACACGTGACAGCCGTGCTGTCGAGCGTAAGAAGCCGGGTCAGCCGAAGGCTCGTCGTCACTTCCAGTTCAGCAAGCGTTAAGCTTCGGACTGTCGTTTAGTATCTAAATCCGCAAGACTTTGTTGCGCCTTGCCGTGCATGCACTTATGTCGGCAGCATGGTGTGCAAATTACTTGTGAATTGATTCTAACAACCAGAATTCAAAAGAAAGTAAACAACATCAATTAAACAGAAACTCATGTCAAGAACTAATTTTGACCAATTACTGCAGGCAGGCTGTCACTTCGGCCACCTCAAGCGCAAGTGGAATCCCGCAATGGCTCCTTATATCTTTATGGAGCGCAATGGCATTCATATCATAGACCTCAACAAGACGGTGGCTAAGATCGACGAAGCTGCCGAAGCATTGAAGGGCATCGCTAAGTCAGGCAAGAAGATCTTGTTTGTCGCTACTAAAAAACAGGTAAGGGATACCGTGGCTGAAAAAGCTACATCCGTAAACATGCCGTATGTCATCGAGCGTTGGCCCGGTGGTATGCTGACCAACTTCCCAACCATCCGCAAGGCCGTGAAGAAAATGGCAAACATCGATAAGCTGATGACTGACGGAACGTTCTCTAATCTCTCAAAGCGCGAGTTGCTTCAGATAACCCGCCAGCGTGCCAAGTTGGAGAAGAACTTAGGATCCATTGCCGACCTGACTCGTCTGCCTTCTGCCCTCTTTGTCGTTGACGTGATGAAGGAGCATATCGCAGTTCGCGAGGCCAATCGTTTGGGAATTCCCGTGTTCGCTATCGTTGACACGAACTCCAATCCCAAGGATATTGACTACGTGATTCCGGCAAACGACGATGCCAAAGATTCCGTTGACACCATCCTGACAGCTTGTTGCACCGCCATTGCAGAAGGCTTGGAGGAGCGCAAGGCAGAGAAGGCTGACGAGAAGGCATCCGCTGAGCAGCAGGAAGAGGCCGAGGAAGGAAAGAAGCATACACCGCGCCGTGCACGGAAGGAAGTTGCTGAGGCTCCCGCAGAGGAGGTGTCAGCCGAAACTCCTGCAGCAGAAGAGGCTCCTGAGGCTGAATAAATAAAGTGAGGGTTTGGTGCTTGTAAGAGAACTGAAACAGAGCCTCACAGTTCCAATCCCCCTCTTGTCTAACACCGAAAGTTCATATTAACCAAAAACAAAGGAATATAATGGCTATTTCAATTGATGATATCAAGAAGCTCCGCAACATGACGGGTGCCGGATTGGGTGACTGTAAGAAAGCGCTGACAGAGGCCAACGGCGATATCGAGAGAGCCGTGGAACTCGTACGCGAACGCGGTTTGGCCATCGCTGCCAAGCGTTCTGACCGTGAGACATCCAACGGTTGTGTACTCGTAAAGAAAGTTCCGGGCTTCGCAGCAATGGTTGCCGTGAAGTGTGAAACCGACTTCGTGGCCAACGGTCAGGAGTTTATTCAACTCACAGCAGATATTCTCGACGCCGCTATTGCAGCCAGAGCCAAGAGCTTGGACGAAGTAAAGGCTTTGAAACTGGCTAATGGCGACGATGCAGAGACAGCTGTCAAGCATCGTTCCGGTATCTCAGGCGAGAAGATGGAGATAGATGGCTACAACTATCTTGAGGCAGACAACGTAGAAGTTTATGACCACCAGGGTAAGCATACGCTCGCTACGATGGTTCAACTTAATCAGAACAATGTTGACGCAGGTCACAAGGTAGCCCTTCAGGTCGCTTCTATGAAGCCGGTAGCATTGGATGAAGCATCCGTTCCACAAAAGGTTAAAGACTCTGAAATGGAAGTTGCCATCCAGAAAACAAAGGACGAACAGATCGAGAAAGCTGTGGTCAACGCCCTCAAGAAAGCAGGCATCAATCCTAATCTCGTTGACTCTGACGATCACATCGAGAGCAACATGGCCAAAGGCTGGTTGACTCAGGAAGATGCTGACAAGGCTCGTGAGATCAAGAAAACGGTAGCAGAGGAGAAGGCTGCCAACCTTAATGCTGACATGATTCAGAACATCGCCAAAGGTCGTATGGCCAAGTTCTTCAAGGAGAACTGCCTTGTGGATCAGGAATTCCAGTTTGCTGACGAAGGCGAAGGTAAGATCACTGTTCAGGACTGGCTCAAGAAGCAGGATAAAGACCTGAAGATTGTAGACTACAAACGCTTTACGCTCGTAGCTGAGTAATCAAGGATTCCTCTCACGGAGGATGGAAATCAATAAGGAGTTGCAGGAGTCCTAAACACCCCTGTAACTCCTTTTATTATTTTAAAGACAGCATTATGAAGATATTTGCCATAGGAATGAACTACGCGTTGCACAATAAAGAAATGCGCGGAACGTTATCTAAACCGGAGAAGCCAGTGATTTTCACTAAGGCAGATTCGGCATTGCTGAAGAATCATAAGCCCTTTTTCATCCCTGACTTCATGGGTCAGGTGGACTATGAGACGGAATTAGTGGTTAGGATCTGTAAATTGGGGAAGACCGTCCCCGAGCGTTTCGCGCACAGATACTATGATGCTGTGACAGTCGGAATAGATTTTACGGCGCGGGAGATACAGCGCAAGTTAAAGGCGGAAGGTCATCCGTGGGACATATGTAAAGGCTTTGACGGTTCTGCAGCTATAGGCGAATGGGTGCCGGTGGAGCGTTTCCGGGACATACAGGCCATCCATTTTCACCTCGACATCAACGGCAGGACCGTTCAGGAGGGTTGTTCGAGCGACATGCTTTACCGCGTAGATGAGATCATCTCCTATATCAGCCAGTTCTTTACGCTGAAGACAGGTGACCTACTCTATACAGGAACACCGGCCGGCGTGGGCCCTGTGCACATTGATGACCATCTTCAGGGGTATTTAGAAGACTGCAAGGTGCTCGACTTCAGGTGCAAGTGACAACGGCGGAGAATAAGAATAAAGAAACCATAAGGTAAAATGATGCGAGGAATACGAAAGCTGACATTGATACTGATACTGCTTATGGCCGGTATGGAAATGCCGGCCCAGCGTTTTTTCAACCTGACTTCGGAAGAGGTCAGGATCGATTCGGTATTGCCGCATTTTACCTATTCCATTCCCTTAGGCGACAACTATCGGGACTCCGTCTATACGGTCAGCATCGCATATCCTGAATTCATCGACATGACAGATGCCGACATCCGGCACTATAACCGCATTTCGGGCTCTATGCTGCCCACGCTTCCGAACGTCACACAGCGTGTCGTCGTCTGCCGGAAGAAGGGTTCGCTCGAACTGTCGTTCTGTCCTTTGGTCTACAGAGACAACAAATATCAGATCCTCGTCAGCTTCATGCTCGATCTGAAGGCCACCTCCGTCCGCGGCTCCTCATCTTACGCGAAGGCCGCAACACGTGCGGGAACAGTCGATCGCTATGCTG
This sequence comes from uncultured Prevotella sp., assembly GCA_900317545.1. Taxonomy (GTDB): domain Bacteria; phylum Bacteroidota; class Bacteroidia; order Bacteroidales; family Bacteroidaceae; genus Prevotella. The sequence continues at coordinate 4,864 of ONHE01000054.1, forward strand.
CGCATTCGGTACTGGCACAGGGCACCTGGGCCAAAATCCGCATACCGTCTTCCGGCGTCTATCAGCTGACTGAGGCCCTGGTACGCCAAGCCGGATTCACAGATATAAATAAGGTGAAGGTCTACGGGTATGGCGGTGCACTGCAGCCTGCTGCCCTCAAGGGCGAAGACCTCATCCGGACCGACGACTTGAAAGAAGTACCGACGTGCAAGGTCAACGGCAAGCGTCTGTTTTATGCCAAAGGACCGGTCTCGTGGAACAGTCCGCAGGCCACGGTCCGTACCCGCAATCCCTATTCAAGCTACGGCTATTACTTCCTCACGCAGGATGATGCCAAACCGCAGATCATTGATTCAACCGCCTTTCTCGCCTCTTTCTATCCCTCGGCGGATGATTACCATACGCTACATGAGATAGACAACTTCGCTTGGTATCACGGGGGACGCAACCTCTTTCAGAATGATCCCATCGCGGAAGGCAGCTCCAAGTCCTACACATTGGCAGCGCCGAGCCGCTCCCGGCAAGGTCTGATGACGATAGCGATCACGGCCGGTGTCAACAGTTCGGCCGTCATTGCCCTCAATGACAGTACGTTAGGCAGCATTGACATACGGCTTGGCAGTTACGACAAGGGCAATAGCAGTAACAGGGTCTACAAGGTGGGCAATCTGTCCGCTACGAACACCATTAAGATCTCAACGACTTCGGGCGGTCCCATACGCCTTGACTACATCTCATTCACCGTGAATGAGCCTCGTTCCGCGCCTTCTTTAGCCGGCGGAACATTCCCCTCGCCCGACTATGTCTATAATATCACCAACCAGGACCATCATGCCGACGGACCCGCAGACATGGTCATCATCATCCCGACGTCCCAGAAACTCCGTGCACAGGCCGAACGTCTCAAAGCCTTTCATGAACAATATGATCATCTGAGGGTCAATATTGTGCCGTCGGATGAGCTGATCAACGAGTTTGGAGGCGGCACTCCGGATGCCAATGCTTATCGCCGCTACCTCAAGATGCTGTATGACCGGGCCACGAATGAGGCCGACATGCCCCGTTATCTGCTGCTCTTCGGCGACTGCGTGTGGGATAACCGCATGCTGACGCCCGAATGTCGGAACCTCAATCCTGATGACTATCTGCTCTGCTACGAGAGCGAGAACTCCTTTAACGAGGTGACCTGTTACGTCGATGACGGGTTCTTCTGCCTCTTGGACGACGGTGAGGGCGCCAATCTCACAGCCTCTGACAAGCTTGACGTGGCTGTGGGCCGCTTCCCGGTGACAACGGAAGCAGAGGCGAAGATCATGGTTGATAAGACCATCAACTATATCCGGAACGGGCAGGCGGGTGCCTGGCAGAACACGCTCGTATTCATGGGCGACGACGGAGACAACAACCTGCACATGCGCGATCTCAATGAGGCGGCTGATGGCATTGCCAACCGTTACCCCGGATTCATCGTCCGCAAGGTGATGTGGGATGCTTACAAGCGCGAGACATCATCGACCGGCAACTCTTATCCGGAGGTCACGCGCGTCCTGAAGCAGTATCAACAGGCCGGTGCCTTGATCATGGACTATGCCGGACATGGCATCGAGTATCAGATCTCGCATGAAGGCGTGCTCAAGCTTGATGACTTCAAGAAATTCACAAATACCAATCTGCCGCTCTGGGTCACCGCCTCGTGCGATATTATGCCTTTTGACGGAGTCGCGGAGACCATCGGCGAGACCGCCGTACTGAACGAGCGGGGTGGGGCGGTGGCCTTTTTCGGCACCACGCGAACCGTCTACACAAACTACAACAAACTGATCAACATGGCTTTCCTTCGGCAGGTGCTCAGTGTGAAAGATGGCAAACCTGTGACTATAGGCGAAGCTCAGATGGTCGCTAAGAATGCTTTGATCGCCTCACAAGCCGATACGACAGAGAACAAGCTGCAATATGCGCTGCTCGGAGACCCCGCCTTGGCACTGAAACTGCCTGTTGCGCAGGTGGTACTCGACTCGATCAACGGTGTCCCGACAGGCAATTCGTCTACCGCTCCGATGCTGAAGGCAGGCTCTACTGCCGTCTTCAGCGGTCACGTCGAAGGCTACCCCGACTTCCGGGGAGTGCTCACGGCGACCATACGCGATACGCGTGAACGGATCGAATGCCGCAACAACGGCAACCAGGCAAGCTATACCTTCGCCTATTATGATCGTCCCAAGACCCTCTTTCATGGCTCGGACAGCGTGCGGAACGGTCGTTTCCGCTTCACGTTTGCCGTTCCGAGAGACATCAATTATGCCAGCGGCTCGGGGATGGTCAACTTCTACGCCGTCACGAACGACCATACGCTGCAGGCCAACGGGTTCTCCGATGCCTTCACCATCGACGGCGGACAACTGGCCGGCAATGATTCGATCGGTCCGTCCATATACTGTTACCTGAACTCCCCGTCGTTTGTCAACGGCGGAAAAGTCAACCCGACGCCCTACTTTGTAGCTCAGGTGACCGATGAGGATGGAATCAACACGACCGGAAGCGGCATCGGGCACGATCTTCAGCTCGTCATCGACGGCAATATCACAACTACGTACAATCTGAATGAACAGTTCGTCTACGACTTCGGATCCTACACGAGCGGCAATGTCTATTTCAGTCTGCCCCAGCTGGCACCGGGCAGGCATCATCTGAGGTTCAGAGCGTGGGACGTGCTCAACAATTCGTCGACGGCGGAACTGACTTTCGAGGTTGTCAACGGTTTGGAGCCTTCACTCTTCGACGTCGATGTGACCCGCAATCCGGCCACTACTTCCACCACCTTCATCCTCACCCACGACCGCACCGGCAGTCCGATGGACGTGCAACTCGAGGTCTATGACTTGAGCGGACGCATGCTCTGGCGGCACAGGGAGAACGGCGTGTCCTCCGGGAACGCCTATACGGTCGACTGGAACTTGACGACCGACAACGGCAGGCGTCTGCAGACGGGTGTCTATGTCTATCGGGCTCAGATCTCATGCGATGGCAGTCAGCGTGCCACCAAAGCCAAGAAACTCATCGTCATAGGCAATAACTAAAGGACGAATGCGTTTTATGTTTATCATTGTCAATCAATACAACCCAAGAATGAATCAATTCCTGAAAACGATACTGGCATGTCTGACAGTCTTGATGAGCCTCTCGGCCACCGCCCAAGACAAGAAAGACCTGTTCAATCCCGAGAAAACGTCGGTCACGTCACAGCAGATCGCCCCCGACGCACGATCCGCCGGCATGGGCGACGTGGGTGTTGGCACCGAGGCCGATGTCAACTCTCAGTTCTGGAATCCGGCCAAGTATCCGTTCAACATCAGCCGGGCGGGTGTGGCGCTCAATTTCACTCCGTGGCTTCGCCAGTTGGTCAACGACATGAATTTGTCCTACCTGTCGGGCTATTATCGTATCGGCGACTACTCCTCAGTTTCCGCTTCGCTGCGCTACTTCAACATGGGCGAGGTCTTCCTCGACTATAGCGATTCGGGGGACAACGGCGCCACGATCAATCCTTACGAGATGTCGTTCGACGTGGCCTACTCTCTGATGCTGAGTGAGAAATTCTCCATCGCCGCCGCCATCCGCTGGATCTATTCCGATCTGAAGTTCACCTACACCGATGACACGTCACCCGGAAGCGCCTTTGCCGCCGACTTGGCGTTCTACTATCAGAATTATCTGACCTTGGGTGACCGCGAATGCCAGTTGGGACTCGGTCTCAACCTCTCCAATATGGGTAGCAAAATCACCTTCGGAGGCGATGACAACCCCGAGTTTATCCCCACGAACCTCCGCTTGGGAGGCTCTCTGATGATACCGCTCGATGCCTACAACCGACTCACACTTGCTGCAGACGCCAACAAGCTGCTTGTTCCGACCTATCCGAAGATGGAGGATGGCGAGACTACCGAGGCCTACCAGCTGCGCCTGCAGAAAGATTATTACGACGTGTCGTCCATCCGTGGCATGTTCAAAAGCTTCAGTGACGCCCCCAACGGGATGAAGGAGGAGCTGGAAGAGATCCAATGGAGTGTCGGCGCGGAATACACTTACAACGACAAGTTCGTCCTTCGCGCCGGCTATCATCATGAAAGCGAGAACAAAGGCAATCGAAAATACTTCACCGTAGGTGCCGGATTCCGGATGAGCGTGTTCGCTCTCGACGCCGGATACGTGATCGCCACGGCCAAGAGCAATCCGCTGGATCAGACGCTCCGCATCTCTCTGAGCTTCGATATGGACGGTATCAAGGAGCTTTTCAAATAGAGACAGACGCTCCGCTCCGGTCTTCCTGTCATGCCACTGCGCCTTTCCGCCAGACAGGGCGAGAAGCGGAAGGAATTCCACGGTTACCTTCTTGCATGCCGGGATGGTCGCCTTGGGTGAAATCCGTCATGAAGCTCTGTCCCGAAGTGATAGATGCCGGGGTCGGCAGACTGCTGTCGGCAACAGTTGCATCCTATCCGTCGGCTCACCAAGCTGCCCTCCCCGATGTGCGGATCTGCCGGAAGTGAAAAGCAGGAAATTATAGAAAAGGTTTCGGAAAAAATATAAACACAAATGCAACAACACCATCCCCGTCATCAGACAGATACCGAACAGGTTCCATCATCCCCGTCTCCCTCCTTTCGGGCGGGGGATGATGGGGCTTCGCCGTCCCCCCTTCCGCCTTCGGAAAGAGCAGGGGCGGAAGCCGTGGAGAAACAGGCAGCTGTCCCGTTTCATTGTCCGTTCCGCATCGGAATGGGCTATGATGTCCACCGGCTTGTGCCTGACCGCGCACTCTGGTTGGGCGGCATCAGGATCGAACATAAGCTCGGACTGCTCGGGCACAGTGATGCCGACGTGCTCATCCACGCCATCTGCGATGCCCTGTTGGGGGCTGCCAGCCTGCGCGACATCGGCTACCACTTCCCCGATACGGCCGCCGAAACCCTCGACATCGACAGTAAGGTGCTGCTGAAGAAGACGATGGCCCTTGTCAGAAGCAACGGCTACGAGCTCGGCAACATCGATGCGACTGTCTGTGCAGAGCGCCCCAAGCTCAATCCGCATATCCCGCGCATGCAGCAGTGCCTGTCAGAAGTGATGGAAACCGATGTTTGCAACATCTCCATCAAGGCCACGACAAATGAGCGATTGGGCTTTGCCGGACGGGAAGAAGGTATCTCTGCCTACGCCGTCGCACTGATATTCAAGCTGTAGCCGTTTCTTTCAGGTTCCGCCGAGCGGTCTTCCGGCTGAGCCTGGCACGTATGATGACGCCTGCGCATCGCTGTTGTCCCCTTGACAGGCGGTGCAATGGCATAATCTGGACAAGCACTGTGAAGGGGATGCATCTATCTTGCAGCGGTGGCGGAGGGCGCAGGCTGCGGCGGCAAGGAGGCAACCCGTCATAAACAGCTTGCGCCACAACCCATCAACGAGCTGTGGCGCAATAACCTATGTTTAACTAAAAATCCTTTTCAAAACAAATGAAAGCCTCACGGTTTCCATTGTCTCCTGTTAAACAATCTATCAAATCTACCTTAAACCTAATAACTAAAAACCTAAATCTATTACTACTAACCTAAACAATCTATTAACCTTTTGACACCACAAAGTTACAAATAATACATACATCTTGCAACTTTTTACATCATTTTTCTTTGCTTCTTATACTATTATTGATATAAATCAATTACATTAGGCATATATTACTATCTTTTCGTAACTTTTTAACACCTGTTTCTTTGAAACAGGCAAAAAAACTCACATTCTACTACGCGCTATCCCAAATCATTTTATTAATTTTGTAATTACAAACGCAATACCATTATGAGGGTACTTATAGTCAACACGAGCGAAAGGACTGGCGGCGCCGCCGTTGCTGCCAACCGCCTCATGGACGCTCTGAACAACAATGGAGTTAAAGCCAAGATGCTTGTCAGGGACAAAGTCTCCGATGACATCACCGTAGTAGGCTTAGGTGGCAGCCTTGCCAAACGCATGCACTTCCTCTGGGAGAGATGGTGCATATATTGGCATCTCCACTTCCACCGTGACCACCTCTTCGAGATAGATCTTGCCAACACCGGCTTCGACATCACCAAGCTTCCAGAATTCAAGGAGGCCGATGTCATCCATTTAGCATGGGTCAACCAAGGCTTCCTCTCCCTGAAGAGCATCAACAAGATTCTCAAGAGCGGCAAGCCCGTAGTATGGACCTTGCACGACCTCTGGCCGGCTACAGGCATCTGCCACTACAGCCGCGGCTGCATGGCGTTCAAGAGCCAGTGTCACAACTGCCGGCTGTTGCCTGACGGCGGATCCGACAAAGACCTCTCCACAAAAATCTTCAAGCGCAAGCAGAAACTCTATAGAGGCAGTGGCATCCATTTCGTCACCTGCAGCAAGTGGTTAGGCGACCAGGCACGTCAGAGCGCTCTGCTCACAGGCCTTCATTTAGAGACCATCCCCAACCCCATCGACGCCAAGCTCTATGCCCCCAAAGACCAGCGGCAGGCAAGACTCAGGACGACACTGCCCGAAGACAAGCGCATCATCCTCTTCGTCTCACAGAAAGTCACCGATGAGCGTAAGGGCATGAGCTTCTTTGTCGAGGCCATCAATAAGCTCGTCGACGCTCACCCGGAGATGAAGGATAACACCGCCGTTGCCATCCTCGGTGCCAACGCTGAAGAGCTGACAGCACAGCTGCCACTGCCCTCCTTCCCCTTGGGCTATGTCGGCAACGACAAGGAGATTATCGACATCTACAACTCCGCCGATGTCTACGTTCTGCCATCCTTAGAGGACAACCTGCCCAACACCATCATGGAAGCCATGGCCTGTGGCGTGCCATGCGTGGGCTTCAAGGTCGGTGGCATACCGGAGATGATAGACCATGAGAAGACCGGATATGTAGCCAAATACCAGGATGCCGACGACCTCGCCGCGGGCATCCACTGGGTTCTCGACGAAGCTGACCATGACGCGCTGAAGAAACAGTGCGTACAGAAGGTTATGGCCAACTACTCACAGCGCACCGTGGCAATGAAGTACATAGAAGTCTACAACCAGGTCCTGGCCTTCAAGCATTACAAGATATGATTACGTTTACTATCGTCACCTGCACCTTCAACGCTGCTCCCGTTCTGCAGCGCACCTTGGACAGCGTGCTCAGACAGAGCTATGGCGCTATTGAGCACCTCATCCTCGACGGCCTCTCGAAAGACGACACCGTGAGGATGGCCATGGAGTATAAACAGAAATCGGACAAGGCGGACAACGGACATATCACCGCCGTCATCTCCGAGAAGGACGGCGGTCTCTACGATGCAATGAACAAAGGCATCCGCCATGCCACCGGCAACTATATCATCTTCCTCAATGCCGGCGACGTCTTCCCCAACGACGACACCTTGGAGACCGTGGCCGCACGCGTCGGCGAGGGCGAGGTGCTGCCCGGTGTTCTCTATGGCGATACAGATATTGTCGACAACGAAGGTCATTTCCTGCGCCACCGTCGGCTCGTACCACCTAAGCAGCTGTCATGGAAGTCCTTCCGATGGGGCATGCTCGTCTGCCATCAGGCCTTCTACGCCCGCGCGGACATCGCCAAGAAGATTCCTTACGACAACAAGACCTACCGCTTCTCCGCTGACGTCGACTGGTGCATCCGTATCATGAAGGAATGTGCCCAAGAGGGTCTTCCCCTGCGCAATGTCAACGAGGTCATCGTCAACTATCTCGATGGCGGCATGACGAACAAGAACCACAAGGCTTCCCTCAAGGAGCGTTTCCGCGTCATGGTCGCACACTATGGCCTCTTCCAGACCCTCGTCATGCACATCCTCTTCACCATCAGAGCCATCTTTAAAAGATAGCAATCAGAAATAGAAAGCTACATTGCGCCAGCCTGTTTGAAAGGTTTTTCTGGTCTTGGTTGAAATCTATCGCTTGCATAACGAGCAGCGGCCACGTGGAAAATGCTCCACGTGGCCGCTGCTCGTTATACTTTCTTACCTTTAAAAGGCCATTATACGTATCTGATAATCATTCCGGCTCTCACCTTCTGCGACTTTCTGAAGCCGTTCAGGCGGCAGATGGTATCAACAGAGACACCCACCTTCTTAGCAATAGAAGCGAGGGTCTCGCCGCTCTGCACCTTGTAGTAGACACGCTCGGGCGCATTCATAGCCTCGCGGACATCAGCAGGAGCACTCTCGTCGCTGTGGCCAACCTCACCATAAATCATATCTCTCGTGTAGCCACCGCTGCCCACCTTGCCACGCTCACGGGTAGCAACCTCAGAGTCGCGCTCGTAACGGTCACGCGTGAAGACGTAATAGTCGCCTGTGACATCCTGGTTGCGGAAGTCGAAGAAGATAGCGGGATTCAATGCCACACCACACAGACGTGTCTCGAAATGCAGATGCGAACCCGTGCTTCGGCCAGTGTTACCGCCTAAACCGATAGGTTCTCCGGCACGCACCACCTGATTCACGCTGACAAGTTGCTTGGAGAGATGACCATAGATGGTCTCTAAACCATTAGGATGACGAATGACGATATAGTTACCATAGCCGCCACCTTCATAGCGCACAACACGCACCTTACCAGAGAAAGCGGCACGGATGGTATCACCGATATAGACTTTGATGTCGAGACCTTTATGCTGACGGCCCCAGCGGGAACCGAAGTTGCTCGTCACCACACGGCTCGGAGTAGGCATACAGAAATGACGAAGATTAATGACGAAGGAATCAGGAAGTTCTGTCTGGCGATGTGCATAGCGGTTATCCCATTCATCGCCGTAGAGCTGGGCGGCAGGTGTTTGGATATTCTCACGCTCCATGAAGCTTTTCACTTCCATAGAGTCTAATTTCTTGGCGCGCCGGTCTACCGGGGCTTGTCGTGCCAAAAGGTCCTGGCCCAAAACGGGTACTGTTGCCAATGTTAACAGAAATGTAATTCCTAAAGCCTTTATCTTACTTTTTATCGTCATTTGCAGTGTTTTTCTTATCAGGGTTGCAATGAAACAGACAATATTGTTTCATCGATTTCTTCACAAAGTTACAAAAAATATTCACGACTTGATTTCTATCAAGTGTTTTTTATTGGTAGTTTAACACATAATTCGTGATTGTAGCAACGCATTAACAAATTTAAACGAGATTGTTACATTATTTTAGGTGGTAGGTGGTAAGTGTTAGGTGGTAATGATTTGAATAATAGGTGATGCTGTGCACGATTCGCTCGATTCCAACGTGGTCACCTTATCCCCAGGGTACACATCATTATCATCTACCACCTAACACCTATCACCTACCACCTCATCAACTGATTGCTCCCCAGTTGACATTAGTATCCTTGAGCTCACGGAGCCGGTTCCAGAAGATGTTGTATTCGGTTTTCTGGCAGTCGGGGTCGTCGTCGATGATACGCTGTGCCTCATTGCGCGCAAGCTGCACAATCTGGCCGTCACGGGCGATATTGGCTATCTTCAGGTCGAAGGCCATACCACTCTGGGCCGTTCCCTCCAGGTCACCGGGACCACGGAGCTTCAGGTCAGCCTCGGCAATGCGGAAGCCGTCGTTGGTGTCGCACATGATGTCTATGCGCTTCCGTGTGTCCTCAGACAGCTTATAGCTTGTGACGAGGACACAGAAGCTCTGTTTGGCACCACGCCCTACCCTACCACGAAGCTGGTGCAACTGCGACAGACCAAAGCGCTGGGCATCGAGGATGACCATGACGGAAGCATTGGGCACGTTGACACCAACCTCTATGACCGTCGTGGCAACGAGAATCTGCGTCTCGCCACTGACAAACTTCCGCATCTCTGCCTCCTTGTCCTTAGGCTTCATCTGACCATGGACCTTGCTCATGCGGAACTGAGGGAAAATCTGTTTCAGTGACTCATAGCCCGCCTCCAAGTTCTTCAAGTCCTTGTTCTTGCTCTCCTCGATGAGCGGGAAGACGATATACACCTGCCGGCCCTCGTTAATCTGCTTGGTGATACCGGCATAGAGACTTGTCATCTGATTGTCATACTTGTGTATCGTCACCACCGGTTTGCGGCCCGGTGGCAGCTCGTCGATGACGCTGACGTCGAGGTCGCCATAGAGTGTCATGGCAAGGGTGCGCGGTATCGGTGTCGCCGTCATCACGAGGATATGCGGCGGGCGCTGACTCTTAGCCCAGAGCTTGGCACGCTGTGCCACGCCGAAGCGGTGCTGCTCGTCGATGACGGCAAGGCCGAGCTTCCGAAACACCACCGTATCCTCTATCACGGCATGCGTGCCCACGAGGATGTCTATGCTGCCGTCGGCAAGGCGCGCCAGGACCTCCTCGCGCTTCTTACCTTTGACGATACCCGTCAGCAGCTCCACCCGGACATCCATACCCTCAAGGAAGTCGCGAATGGTCTGCAGGTGCTGCTCGGCGAGAATCTCCGTGGGTGCCATGATGCAAGCCTGGAAGCCGTTGTCGATAGCGATGAGCATGGCCATAAGCGCCACAAGGGTCTTGCCACTGCCCACGTCCCCCTGGAGCAGGCGGTTCATCTGACGGCCCGACCGCATGTCGTCACGAATCTCGTGCATCACTCGCTTCTGGGCTCCCGTGAGCTCGAAATGCAGATTGTTATGGTAAAAGGCGTTGAAGACAGAGCCTACCTTAGAGAAGATATAACCCTTGTATTTATTACGCTGCTCAGTGGCATAGCGTAAGATATTGAGCTGCACATAGAAGAGTTCCTCAAACTTCAGACGTTCCTGCGCCCGCTGCACATCGCGCAGCGACAAGGGATAGTGAATCTTACGCAACGCCTCCTCACGACCTATCAGATGCAGACGCGTAAGCTGGGCTGGCAGCAAGGTCTCGGGAATGGCACCCGCAGGAATCTTGGCGACCAGAGACTTGGTCATCTTCTCCAAAGCACGGGAGGTCAGTCCCCGGTCCTTCATCTTCTGCGTCGTGACATAGTAAGGCTGCATGCCCATGGAGCTGAGCTGCATATTGGCAGCCTTCTCAATGTCGGGATTGACAAACTGATACCTGCCGTTGTAGGGTGCCGGCTTACCGAAGACGATATACTCTATGCCAGGCTTATATTTGTCGTAGACCCAACTGCCGGCATTGAACCATACGATATCCACGACATCACGACCATCGGAGAGATGGGCTACGACGCGCTTCTTCCTGCCTTCGCCAAACTCCTCAAAACTCTGTATCCACCCACTGATCTGCACCAACGGCATATCGCCTGTCAGTTCACGGATGGCGTAGACCTTCGACCTGTCCACATATTTATAAGGATAATACTCCAGCAGGTCACCCCACGTTCTGATGTTGAGCTGACCTGCCAGTATATCCTTGCGCTTTGGTCCCACGCCAGGGAGATACATGATGTCCTGAGAGAGTATATTCGTCATCGGCTACCTCTCCTCTACCAACACCTCCGCAATCTTCAGGTCGAAAGGCGTCGTAAGCTTGATGTTCTCCCTGTTACCCTCTACTGTCATCACCTTCACTCCGAGGCTCTCCACCACGGAGGCATCATCGGTGAACGTCTTCCGCTCGGGCTGGTTGAAAGCCTGCTTGGCGAGAGAGATGTCGAAGACCTGTGGGGTCTGCACGGCACGAAAGAGCTTGCGGTCTACGGTGAAAGAACTGTTGTTACGGTCGTCGACATGGCGCAGGGTGTCGGTGACGGGCACCACAGGCACAGCAGTATACTCCTCGCGTGCCATCTCAAAGCATCGGTCGATGACATCCATAGAGACGAAAGGGCGCACGCCGTCGTGGAAAGCCACAACGCCGTCGGCATCGTCGGGGACGAGGGCAAGTCCATTGCGGGAGCTCTCGAAACGGGTGGCGCCACCGTCGGCAAGGATATGGGGAACGGTGAAATGATACTCCTCGCAGAGCTGGTGCCAGTATTCCTGCTGATCCTTAGGCAGCACGACGATTATCTGCATGTCTCCATTGTAGGCATGGAAGCGCTCGATGGTGCGCATGAGAACGGGGCGACCGCCAACAGGCAGGAACTGCTTGGGTATATCGGAGCCCATGCGCGTGCCATGGCCTCCGGCAACAATGATAGCGTAGTCCATAATTATTTCTCCATCAAATGAGCAAACTGCATCTTCTTCTCCAAAGCTTTGACATCGGCCTCGGGAATGAAATAGCTGAGGATGTGATAAGCATAGGGCAGCGTGGCGGCAGGACCCTCACCGGTGGTGATGGTGCCGTCCTCCTCCCACAAGGCTCCCGTGTAGATAGTGGAGGCATGGAAATGCTTCTCCCAGCCCGGGGAGCAGGTGGCACGCTTGCCATCGAGGATGCCTATAGAGGCCAAGACGGTGGGGGCGGCACAGATGGCGGCCACACGACCGCCACAGTCATACTGCCGCTTCAAAGCCTGACGGACACCAGCATGCTCGTTGAGGTTCTTGCTGCCCGGCATACCACCAGGGAGCATCAGCAGGTCGGCATCACTGAAGTCACCATCTTCAAAAAGCATGTCGGCCTTAACAGTGACTCCATGAGAGGTCTCGACAAACTCACTGCCCGTAACACTGACAGTCTTGACTTCAACGCCACCACGACGAAGAATATCGACGGGGGCCAATCCTTCTATCTCTTCAAAGCCATTGGCTAAAAATTCGTATACCATGGTAATGTATAATGTGTAGTGTGTAATGTGTAATGTATAGTGGATAATGTATGGTGCGCAAGCGCTTGCCATAAATAGTTGGTACAAAAATAAGGAAAAAAGCGTAAAGAGGAAAATAAATTAGTAACTTTGTTGAGAAAATGATAATAAAACAGCACGTTATGACAGAGAAACGTTTGCGTTTTGCTATTTTCGGCAACGAATACCAGGCTAAGAAGAGCACAGGCATCCGGCAGGTCCTCGACGGTCTCTACCGCCGCCATGCCGAGGTCTATGTCGACCGTCCGTTCTACGAATACCTCACCACCGTCCTCCATGAGGAGGTGCGCGCAGACAGTGTCTTCGACGGATACAACTTCGATGCCGACTATGCTATCTCCCTCGGCGGTGACGGCACCTTCCTCAAGGCTGCCAACCGCATCATGGCCAAACACACGCCCTTGGTGGGTGTCAACACAGGGCGCTTGGGGTTCCTCGCTGAGGTGCTGCCCAGCGAGTTTGAGGAGGCCCTCGACGAGATGTACAACAACAAATGCCGGTTCGAAGAGCATACCGCCATACAGATAGAGACAGATGCCGCCAGCGACGACCTACCTATAGAGGGTAGTCCCTACGCTCTCAACGACATCGCCATCCTCAAACGGGACACGGCATCTATGATAACAGTGCGTGCCTTTGTCAACGACGACTACCTCGTCACCTACCAGGCAGACGGGCTCGTCGTCTGTACGCCGACAGGCTCCACGGCTTACAACCTCAGCAATGGCGGTCCCATCATCGTGCCACAGAGCGGAAGTCTCTGCCTCACCCCCGTAGCTCCTCACAGCCTGAACATCCGACCTATCGTCATCAACGATACCAGCGTCATACGCCTTGAGGTGGAATCCAGAACCCATAACTACCTCGTGGCCATCGACGGCCGTTCAGAGAAGCTCCACGAAGGCATCACCATAACGATCCGCAAAGCTCCCTACACCGTCCGTGTCGTCAAACTCCTCTCCAAACGCTACTTCTCCATCCTCCGCGAGAAGATGATGTGGGGAGCGGATACGAGGAGTTAGGTGTTGGGTGATAGGTGTTAGGTGATAGGTGTTAGGTGATAATGGTATGGCTGTTGGGTGATAGGGGGTAGGTGTTGAGTGTTGATGCAAGCACATGCAGCAGTGAGACAATGGCACCGGATATTGCTGTGACGTTCCTTTTTACAAAAACAAATAAAACCTCTTGCCGTGATGCAAGGGAAACCTTGAAAACAGGCTGGCGCGGTGTAAGTGCTATGTCTAATTTCAGAAAGTCCACTTTCCTATGTATTTTACCGCGCCAGCCTGTTTTAAAGGTTTTCTTTGTGTCAGCGCCAAGATTCGACGAAGGAGAATCTGACATTTGTGGGTTGAGGGCGGTGAGAGGCAAAGCCTCGCACAAGCCCTCAAACCACAAATGGCAAAGGGCCCTAAGCCCTTGGTGCTGACACAAAGCGGTTTTCCTGGTTTTGGTTTCTCTTTACACTGAAAAGATGATTGGAAAATATCGTCTGCGCTATTTTATGCGCTCCGCGCAATTTTACGCGAAGCGATTTTCGTCATGGACAGGCTTAAAGTAGGGGGTGAGGCGCTATCTACGGGATAGCCGTCGAGCTTGCTCAAAAGGCGATCCCGCAGATAGCGCCTCAGAGCTCACTGAGGAGCGAAAGCCTGTCCATGACTATTTTCCTTTTCCTCTCATTCCGAGAAATGGCAAAGAGCCCTAAGACCTTGGCGAGAGATGATACAACAAACAATGAGATCACTACTGCTTACCAATCCCGTTTCGGGTAACAAAGATAGATATAACAGTCACTAAGGAGATGCCTCCAAAGAAAGATGCAAACCATGGATGATTGAGATAAAGCATATATGCAGCAACTAACATCATGATGACAAGAGAAAAAAATCCTAACAGCATACCAAGAATATTCAGTTTATGGTCTCTCTTATTAGTATTTTCAAGGATATGATATTTCTCAACATCCATGTCATGCCGATGTTCCTGTTCCTTCTTGGAAGAAGAAAGCAGAAAGTCAACGATATTAGGATTAATTTTCTTGTAGGCTTCAAGTTCTTGAGGAGAAGGCAATGATACATCCTCAATGGTAAAGGTTTGCTCAAATTGTTTGCCAACCCCAGAGTCTGTCGGAACCTGTGTCTCTCGCTGCTTTATAGATTGTTTTGCCATATCAGTTCATGTTTCTCATTGCTAAACGAACATCGCCGTAGACATTTCTGAGGTCGGTTCTGAGATTTCTATAGTCATCTTCCGAAGAGGATGGACCCATCATCTCTTTTCGGATATTCTCTATTTCCGGTGTTGAAGTCTTATATTGTCCCCTCATAGCGGAGCCTAACACGCTAAAACTTCTGATAAGGAAATGATATGCTTGTATTATTATTTTCATTTCTGCCTCCTTGTTTTTGGCAAAGATAAGGTATTTATTTTAATTCCACAAGATAATAACGAAAAATATTCAGAAAATCTTCTTTGCGACCTTGGCGCCTTGGCGAGAGATACCAAGACACTGGCTGCACAATAGAGAGACATTTTCTCGCAAAGGCGCTAAGGACGCAAAGAGGGAAGCATGAATGCTTCAGAAAGGGCGCAAATAATCTCACACGGATTTCACAGATGACACAGATTTATTCCTTTGAGAGCCAAGGCTATGAACCGGGGCCACCGTAGAGGTATTGCCGATGCCACCGTAGGGACGGGGGGTATCCCCGTCCTACCCCCGCAGACGATTTTCAGAATTCTTGACGCATTATAGAAAGAATTTGTCTATCTTTGCACAAAAGATTACGCTTATGAGATACTTAGACCCACGTGCCGATCCTACCTTTTATCGAGTTTTCGGTGAGCATCCTGACCTTGTCATCAGTCTGCTCA
>ONHE01000037.1 GCA_900317545.1 uncultured Prevotella sp.
GTCGTTCTGTTGCCTCCGGCAGGCCGATCCGTTGCCCGTACGCTGATGCCTTGCCTGTCTGCCGGTGTTCAGATGAGCGGTTCAGGCGGGTCGGTGTTCATATGTTACTTGCAGACAAAGTTAAGAAAATTATTATATCCGTACAAAGAATCGTGTTGTTTTTTCGTCTCCGATGCTCAGACCGCTCCCCGCGAGGGGCGACTGAAGGCGGCTGCGGAAACGGCAGGACGGGCTTAATAAAACTTGACAAATGTCCTCTCAGAATTCATCTGGTCGGCAGCGGAGCGGCCGTCGGACTGAAAAACGCGAAAATGAGCTGATTTCGGAAATGGCTGGAAATCAGCTCTTTAGGATCCGGAAATAAATAGCGGGTCGCCGAGAGCTATCCTTTGGCATACCCGAACGATAGCTTCGGAGCATCGAAAGGATAGCTTTTGCTCGCGGAGAGGATAGCTTTTGGCACTCCGAAGGCATCATTCGGGGCGTCCGGAGCATGCTTCTGCCGCCGCGGGAGGAATAAAAATGAAGCGGAAGCGCGAAAATCCGGAGGGTGTTCTCGTCGTTTTCGCGTGCTCCCGCTTCTGATTGTGAGATTTAGAGAGTTGTTTTATGTTGAAATTATCTTCACATTCTGTCGGCCATGGCTCATCCGTCTGTGAGGTCCGTCCGTGCCGTCTACTGTGCGTATCCGCTGTTTTGACGGATCAGTCCGCCGGTCAGCCGGATCTCGTATTCAGGCACGGGCAAGTTCCATCGGGCCGGGGGGATGGCTCCGAGCGTGGCGTCACCGGCTAAGTTGTCGGTGCGCATCAAGTCCCAGCGATACTGTCCCTCGTAGGCGAGTTCCATCCGCCGCTCCTTCAGCAGGGCGCGGAGGAAGGCCGTCGCGTCAGGAAAGTCGGCCACGGTGTAGCGGGCCGGCTTCTTCCCGGCGGGATAGGCGCGCTGGTGGATGTCGTTGAGTTGGCTGACAGCTTCGGCCGATGCGCTTCCCGAAGCGCGTACAAGGGCCTCGGCATAGTTGAGTTTGATCTCAGAAAGGCGGATATAGATGACGTCGTCATACTGTCCTCCCAAGTACTTGGCTGTGGTGTAGTCGTTCGGGTTGTCGGATGCCGACCCGTGCCGGATGAGATACGAGCGGCGAAGGTCATCCTCGTCATAGAGGTTGATCATGCTCTGGGGAACGTAGAAGTTCACCTTCCGGTAGTAGGACATGCCGTTGGGGTAGTTGGCCGTGAACAGTCTGCTCGGCTCATAGAAGATCAGTTCCGAGCTGCGGGCGGTCGGATTGGGGTAGCCGTTGGTCTGTGAGAACTCGTTGGAGGGGAACAGCGCGTCGGCAAACTCGCTCGGCGCGTCGGAGAAAACATAGCTCTGCTGCTGCAGCACGCTGTTGGCGTTGTCGGCGGCAAGCCGCAGTTCGGCCGTGTTGTTGGTGTAGGTGCCCTTGTAAAGATAGACCCGGCTGAGCAGGCTCTGTGCGACCGGCTTCGTGGCCCTGATCCTTTCCGATGCCGCAGGCACCGTCTCGGGCAGGTCGGCGATGGCTTCGTTGAGGTCGCGGATGATCTGCGCCCAGCATTCGGCATTGGTGCTCCGTGCCTGGGGCTTGTCGGGATCATAGCCCTTGTAGGGCTCAAGGACCAGCACGACGCCGTCACCGCTGTCATTGCCGAGCAGGGCCTTGTCACCGAACATGGTGAGCAGGCCGAAGTAAGTATAGGCCCGGATGAACTTCGCTTCAGCGATGTGCCGCCGTTTCGTGGCGTCCGCATACTTCCCATAGCGTTCGATGCCGCTGATGACGTTGTTGGCATAGTCGATGGCATTATATCCCCAGTGCCAGATCTTATAGAGGAACGTGTCGTGCTCACTGCTGGTATAGGCGCTTTTTTCCACGGCAACGTAGGTCGCAGAGGTCGCACGCACCTTCAGGTTGTCGGTCGACAGATCCCCCAACTCATACGTATAGGCGGCATTGGCATAGTTGTTCTGGTCCTGGGGCGCACCACTCAGGAAGACGTTGAGCCTCACATAGCATCCCGCGAGGGCTGACTGGGCGGTCTTTTCCGTGCGGTAAACCTTTTCGTCCACATAGGTGTTCTCGGGTTCCATGTCAAGGTTGCAGGCCGTCAGCATGCCGATCAGCAGCAGGAGCATGCAGGAACGGATATTGAATTTGTTCATAGTCGGTGATTCATGTTGCGTTATTACTCGATAAAAGGGATTGCCCTGACGTCAGAAGGTGGCGCTGACGCCAAACTGGAAGCTGCGGGGAGAGGGCATCGTGCAGTAGTCATAGCCGGACGAGGTGGCTGACGAGCCGAACGCACTGACCTCGGGATCCAGTCCCGTGTACTTGGTCACGGTGAAGAGGTTGGTCATTGTCACATAGAGACGGAGTTGCCGGAACCAGTTGATCCGCTTGAGCAGCGGCTGCGGGAAGTTGTAGCCGATGGTCAGGGTCTTGAGCCGCAGGTAGGAGTTATTCTCTAAGAAGCGGCTCGAGGTCATGGACGTCGTGTAGTCGTAAGCCCCGAGGATGGACGTGTTGTTCAGCTTGGGGATGTCGGTCTTCTGTCCCGGGAGCTGCCAAAGGTTCATGATCTCCGACGACAGGTTGTTGGCATCCTGCGTGTAGGTGAGCATGGTGGCGCGCGTGCCGTTCATCATGTGGCTGCCCAAGGCGTAGGTGAACAGGGCGTCGAGCTCAAAGTTGTAGATCGAGAAGCTGTTGGTCAGTGATCCGTAGACGGTCGGAAGCGCCGTGCCGTAGACAAACTTGTTGGCCTGGGAGGTGGCATTGTTGGAGGCGGGAGGCACCGTCGAGACCGTGCCGTCGGCATAGATCCAGAGCGGATTGCCGCTCTCCGGGTCGACGCCACCCCACTTATGGAGATACCACTGAGCCGCGGCCTTGCCCTCCTTGTAGTATTTGAACGAGCTGTTCAGCTCATCCAGCTGGTTGCCTTCAAAGTTGAGCTTGAGGATCTTGTTCGTTGCGGATGATATATTGAATATCGTCTGCCACTGGAAATGCTTCCGCAGGATGTTGTCGCTGATGATTTGGACGTCAATGCCCGAGTTCTCCATGTCGGCGATATTCTGGTTCTCCTTCGTGTAGCCGGTATATAAAGGCAGGTTGGAGGAGAAGAGCATGTTTGTCGTTTTCTTGTAGTAGTAGTCGATGGTCATCTTGATGCGGCTTCTGAACGCTTCTATGTCGAGGCCCGCATCCCATGTGACGGTATGCTCCCAGTTCAGGTTTTCGTTGCCCGGTTGGGACATCTGGAGATATTTCAGGCCGCCGTAGGTGGTCAGGGAGTTGAGCCGATAAGTAGCCTGGGCACCGTAGTAGCTGTTGTTGCCATCCATGCTCGATACGCCGATGGAAGTCCGGAGCTTGGCCTGATTGATGAAGGGCAGGGCCTGTCTGAAGAATTTCTCGTTCGACATGCGCCATCCCAAGCTGACCGAAGGCGTGCTCAGGTAGCGGTGGTTGCGGTTGAAGCGCGACGAACCGTCCAGCCGATAGGTCAGTCCGAGCATGTAACGCATCTTCCACTGATAGTTGAGGCGGGCGAAAGCCGAGAAGAGGGCCGACTTCTGGGAGTAGGCGCTCAGGACCCGCTTGTCCTGTGCGGCACCCACGCCGATCAGGTCCGGACTGAAGAAATTGCTGCCCGCCACGGAGTTGTAACGCTCCCGGGTGTATTCATAGCTCTGCCCGAAGACGCCCTGAAAGAAGTGCTCGCCGATGATCTTGTTTAGGTTGAGCGTGTTGGTGATGACATATTTCGTGTTCTGGTTGGTCGACTCCTCGGCCTGATCGCCCACGACGCCCGTGATATAGTCGGGCAGCGCGCCCTTGCGGATGGACGAGAAGACGTTGTAGATGTCTGTTCCCATCTCCGTGCGCCACGTGAGCCAGCTGATCGGATGCCATTCCAAGTAGACGTTGCCGATCACGCGGGTGTCCTCACTGCCGTAGTCATTGATGTAGGCTTGTGCCACGGGGTTGTACGAGTCAGGTGATCCCTTGGCGTTGGGGGCATACCCATAGTGGTAGTTTCCGTCGTCATCGTAGATCGGAAGGTTAGGGGCCTTCTTGATGGCAGCGGCATATATCTCGGGCGCTTGCAGCGCGTTGTTGTTCAATCGGGTGATGGAGAAGGTGACGCCTAAGTCCATTTTGGAGCTCAGAGCCGTGTTGAGGTTCAGCCGGCCGGCATATCGCTGCATGTCATTGTTGATGACATACGACTGGTTATTGGAGTAGGAGAGGCTCAGGAAATAGGTTGTCTTCTGCGCTCCGCCGGAAAATGAGGCGGACACACTGTTGCTGACCGCCGTGCGGGTGATGGCGTCGAGCCA
Source organism: uncultured Prevotella sp. (assembly GCA_900317545.1). Lineage (GTDB taxonomy): Bacteria > Bacteroidota > Bacteroidia > Bacteroidales > Bacteroidaceae > Prevotella. Next base: position 4,378 of record ONHE01000037.1, read on the forward strand.
GTCGGTGTTGTGGA
>ONHE01000029.1 GCA_900317545.1 uncultured Prevotella sp.
AAATCTGACATAGCAAAATCCTGAGCAACTTTTTGTTGCTCAGGTACTTATAAAATAAGTTAAACTAAAATGCTGCGGAATTTAGGATAAATAATCTTTCAGATGGATCGTTCACAGATATACATGCTCATTGCCATCTTTTTGGTTCTTTCAGTTATTCTTGTCTGGTTGGGGATGAAATTCCTGCTTGACACTCGGAAACGTCGGAAAGCGCAGGAAATGCGTCGCAAGGAATGGCGTGACAAGTTGCACAAGGATTGACAACTTGATTTTGCTATCCAGAGCTCAGCAGTGCAGTTTGCCGAGTAGTTGGCCCTCAAGTGTGTAGACGCTAATAGTTCCCTGGTCATAGATGACCATTGTCGGCGGGTTCTGTTGCTTCGGAAACGTGATGGAGCCGGTATTGCAGATGACGGAGCCATTTGACGGCTTTAGCATCCACAGATGGGTGTGTCCGTAGAATATGGCATCAAATCGGCCTTTAGGCAATTGCGCCTCATTGTAGATGTGCCCGTGAGTGAGGAAAAGTTTCTTTCCTTCATCGACGATGATGGCATATTCGGCCATGATTGGAAAGTCAAGCAACATCTGGTCGACTTCGGAGTCGCAGTTTCCCCTTACGGCAATGATCTTGTCCGACATCGCATTCAGCGTCTTCGCGATGCGTTGGGGATCAATTCCTTCAGGGATCCGGTTCCTTGGCCCATAATTAAGAATGTCGCCCAAGACACACAACATGTCGCAATGTTGCTGATGATAGAATGCCAATGCTTGTTCCAAGCAAGGATAGGAACCGTGAATGTCGGAAATGATGAGATATTTCATTGAACGTTGTAGTTGTTTGTTGACCTAACGGACTGAAAATCAGCACCGTTCATATGTTGGTACAACCTGACAAATTGTTAGTCAGAGTTTCTTCAATTCTTCGTAGATGCGCTGGACAGGAAGCCCCATCACATTGAAATAACTGCCTTTCAGCCCTGTCACCCCGATATATCCGATCCACTCTTGAATGCCATACGCACCGGCTTTGTCAATGGGATTGTACTTCTCCACATAATAGGTGATCTCTTCATCCGTCAGTTCCTTGAATGTCACTTCTGTCGTCACGGCGAACTGCCTTTGCTGATTGGCCGTGGTCAGGCATACCCCTGTGATCACTGAATGGGTGTGACCGCTCAGCTGCCGGAGCATGCTGCACGCCTCATGGGCATCTTTCGGTTTGCCCATCACTTCATTCCCCAATACCACAACCGTGTCGGCCGTGATCAGCAGATCGTTGTTTCGGATATCATAGGCAGCGGCTTTTTCAGCAGCAATATATACGGGGATCTGGTCTACAGGCAAGTTCCGGGGATAGGTTTCGGCGATGCCGGGGATCACTTCGATCTCGAACGGAAGATCCAAGCCGGCCAGCAGCTCCTTGCGTCTTGGTGAGTTGGAAGCGAGTATGATATGATATTTCATTGTCTTATCCATTATCTTTGTTGGACAGGGCACTCCCCTACCATCCGAATGCGGCTGCATTGCTCAGCCATTTTCCCTGCACTTTAAGGACTTGCTCGATGATATCCCGTGCACAGCCATTTCCGCCGGGGCGATCACAGATATAGCGACTGATCTCCTTAATCTCCGGACAGGCATCCGAGGGACAGCAAGGACAGCCGCATGATCGCATCACTTCATAGTCGGGAATGTCATCACCGACAAAAATCACTTCCTCTTCGTGCAAACCGTATTTCTGCAGAAAGGAGTCAAACGTGACTTTTTTCATCGCACAGTTCATGTAAACATCCTCCACGCCTAAATACTGATAGCGCTTGACAATATTCTCGGCGTGCCCGCCGGTCATGATGGCGATCCGCAGTCCCATCTTCTCTGCCAGCTGGATAGCATAGCCGTCTTTGACATTGACTGTCCGTTGCGGTTGCCCATCAGAATCCATGTTGATGGTCGAACATGACAACACGCCGTCCACATCGAATATGATGGCGCGAATATTCTTCAGATTATAGTTGATCATAGGATGTATAGTTGAAATCCAACAAACTGTTCTCTGTCCCACATTTTTGTTATGCAAAAGTACAAAATTATCTTATCTTAAAGGAGACTTTCTTTCTTTTTTTGTTATATTTGCATTGTGGAAGACCTCCGGATAAGGATTGTCACAGAAGGAAAGGATTTGCCAGACATGGTCTGCAACAACTACTTTCACAGCTTGGAGTTGTTTTATATCATTGAAAAAACGCCAAGACAGATACCTTATATGGTCGTTGCAGAGGATCCGAACGGCAAGGTTAGGGCCCACATGTTAGCAGTCATCCGTTATCGGAGTTCTCTTTTCCCACCCTATCTCTACGCTCAAGGGCGTTGCTATGGAGAAGGGGAGTATGATGACGGCATCGATCACGAACAAGTGTTCGGACTGATGCTGAAAGCCATCACGCGCAAATTCAAGCGGAAGTTATGCTTTTACATTGAGTTCAGTGATATCCGTCAGAAGATGTTCGGATATAAGTCGTTCCGCCAAAACGGTTATTTTCCGGTTCAATGGCAGGAGATCCACAACTCTTTACACTCCAAGTCGCCCGAGGAGCGCATCACTTCAAAGATGGCGCGGAAGATCAGAAAGTCCTACCGGGCAGGCGTCATCACGCGCGAAGTGGCCAATGAAGCGGAGGTACATGACTTCTACAAGATGCTGAACGGCTTCTACCGGATGAAGATGCGGAGGCTTATCCCGCCGGAAACTCAGATGACAGAGTTCTTCAGAAGTGACCATGCGAAGATCTTCATCACCGAATACCACGGCAAAGTGATCGGTGGTTGCTCATGCGTATATTCGGAGGGAAATGCTTATTTGTGGTATTTGGCATCCAAACGGAAATCATATTCCCGGCTGCATCCAAACCTGATGACGGTCTGGAACGCCATCAAATACGCTCATGAGCACAACTATGCCCATATCTATTTCTTGGATGCCGGTCTCCCGTTTCGGGCCAATCCTTTCCGTGATTTTATTCTGAGTTTCGGCGGGAAGCCTGTAGCCAAATACCGATGGTTCAGATTTTCCATCGGCTGGATCAACCGGATCCTGACCTGGATCTATAAGGAATAGGCCTCCGTGAGGCTTCATCTCCCCCACTCTTCATCCCTTCAAATGTCTTTGATACAATAATCGCAGGCATCTGCCGTTGATTAAATATGAAGCTGAAAATCATCATTCTGCATATCATATTATTGCTATCATGGCCCCTGAACATCGGAGCTCAAACCTTTACCCTGCAAGGACGGGTCACCGACTCGGACATGAATCCCATCGAGTTGGCAACTGTCTCGGTGGCAAAACAAGGAAAAGTGACGCTCACCTCATTGAAGGGGGAGTTCAATATGACACTCTTTTCAGCTGATTCTGTGGCCGTCAGGTTCTCGATGATCGGGTATCGGACAAAGACACACATCCTCCGCCGTCCACGCGGTAATCAGAAGCTCTTGGTGGTGCTCTATCCCGATGATCACACTCTGGAAGAGGTCACGGTGAGTGGTGAGCGCATACAAACAGGTCAGACTCAGGATCTGAAGATCAAAGACCACAAGATGGCCCCTTCGGCGAGCGGTAACGGCGTCGAAGACCTGATCCAAAGCCAGGCAGGCGTGTCAACCCATAATGAGTTGAGCTCACAATATAATGTCCGGGGGGGCTCCTTCAATGAGAACAGTGTCTATATCAACAACGTCGAGGTGTATCGTCCATTCTTAGTGAGAAGCGGTCAACAGGAAGGCCTTTCCATCATCAACCCCGACATGGTTGAGCGTATCGGATTCTCCACAGGTGGCTTCGAGGCCAAGTATGGCGACAAGATGTCTTCTGCCTTGGATATCACTTACAAGGCGCCAAGGACTTTTTCGGGCACACTGTCCGCCTCACTTCTCGGAGCCAGCACATACGTTGGGTTTGGAAACAAGAAATTTTCTTGGTCGCATGGGCTGCGCTATAAGACGACAAAATATCTGTTGGGCTCATTGGATACGGAAGGAGAATACAGACCGGATTTCCTTGATTATCAGACATTTCTTAGCTATACGCCCAACCAGAGATGGACTATTGATTTCATCGGTAACATATCGGACAACCATTATCATTTCATTCCGAGAAACCGGGAGACCAAGTTCGGAACGCTCGAAAACGCCAACTCCTTCCTCGTCTACTTCGACGGGCAGGAGAAAGATCTCTTTCGAACTTACTTTGGAACGGTGGCCATCCGATACCATCTCACCCCAAAGACCCGGATCAGTCTCATCAGTTCGGCTTTCTCTACTGACGAACAGGAACGCTATGACATTCAAGGACAGTACTGGCTCACGCAGACTCAAACAAGCGAAAATCTCGGCGTGGGCACATTCTTCGAGCATGCGCGCAACTATCTGAAGGCACATGTTGAGAGCATAAAGCTGATGTTCAACCACAAGACAAAGAAGCACGAAGTGGAAGGAGGAATCACCTTCAAGCGTGAACATATAAAGGAAAATTCCGTTGAGTATGAAATGCGCGATTCGGCAGGATACAGCGTTCCTCATACCGGGAAAGACCTGCACATGATTTACACGCTCAATGCGCGAAACGAACTGAATGCCAACCGCATTGAGACCTATCTTCAAGATACCTGGAGGTTCACTTCCGGCGGTGATTCGGCCATGACCTTATACGCCTTGAACTATGGTGTGCGTTTCAGTCATTGGAACTTCAACGGTGAGAGCATCGTCTCCCCACGTGTCTCCTTGGGCATCATCCCGGCTTTCAATGACCGTCTCACCTTCCGCTTGGCAGCCGGATTGTATTACCAAGCTCCATTTTTCAAGGAGTTGCGTGACACTTCCACTGTCTATGGAGTGACCTATGCAACCCTCAACAAGAATATCAAGAGCCAGCAATCTATCCATTTCATTGCAGGCGTGGACTATCGCTTCACTGTCAGCAGACGACCGTTCAAGTTTACGGCTGAAGCCTATTATAAGACCTTGTCCAATCTCGTGCCATACAGCGTAAGCAATGTGAAGGTGGTGTATTATGGCAACAACGTGGCAAGTGGCCATGCAGCCGGTCTCGATCTGAAACTCTTCGGCGAATTTGTTCCCGGTTCAGAATCTTGGATTTCATTCTCCTTGATGAATACAAACATGAAACTCAACGGGCGCTCTGTCCCTCTTCCGACTGACCAGCGATATGCTTTCAATCTCTATTTCACCGACTTCTTCCCTGGAACACAACGGTGGAAAATGTCGTTAAAATTAGCTTTTGCCGATGGCCTACCCTTCACCGCACCGCATCGGGAGCTTGAAACGTCCACGTTCCGTGCCCCAGCCTACCGTAGAGCTGATATAGGAATGAGTTATCGATTGCTCAACAACGAGAACCGGAGACGCAAATCCATCTTCAGAAACATTTGGTTAGGCCTAGACTGCCTGAACCTCTTGGGCATCAATAATGTGAATAGCTATTATTGGATAACAGACATTTCAAACCAGCAATATGCCGTTCCTAACTATCTGACGGGGCGTCAGCTAAACGCCAGGGTGCTCTTTGAGTTTTAGCGATCATTCACTCATTCCACACACTTTCTTTCTTTTTGCTGTCCACCTGTTTTCAGTGAATGACGGTGCATAACTTTGGTCTTCTCATAAGAATAACTCCGTCCCACACAAAGCGATCGTATCGGGAGGCCAAATCATAACGCCTGCCAGCCTAAAGATCATATTGGGATGCCCCAGCGATATCCTTTGGGAAATACACGAACGTGTTTCTTTGTTACGTAATAATAATAGATTGATTTATAGATTATTATCTTGTATGAATAAAGAAACTATTAAGAAATGGAAATATGGGATTATCTGCAATTGTTTTCAGCCTGACCCGCTTTTGTCGCATGATCAATCTACTTGCACCGAGTGAAGACCAGCTCTGCCGGAATTTTCACCCATTTGCGGTTTCGGGCTATCTTCAGCGTACTACCCGCAACCTGTTTGAAAGTATAAGAGCCATCCTTGTTGAGTTGAAGGGTGGCCGTCAGATCCTCGCTGCCATAGTCATTGGTAATTTTTATATGTGCTAAGGTGGCTCCCGTCCCTTTCACATTGGTGAAAAGCCATTTGCGTGAGTCATCTGACGAACCGAAATATCCGGGCAGGGGACCGAAAATCTCTTGATCCGGAACCAGCACATTTTGCTTCTGAAAGTCCATCACGATATACACCTTATACTCACTGTTGTAGATCCGTCCCACAAAAGCCGTCAAGTCTGTCCGTTGGGCATGTATCGTCACTGCAAATAGCAGAGTGGCAAACAATATAGTTAATCGCTTCATATACATTCATTATGAGATAGTTTGACAAAGATAATGGTTTATATCAAGAAATGCCCTACTTTTTGCAAATTATAGCAGTTCTGATTGATTTTTTTAATATAATTATAGTATCTTTGCATAGTATTTTTTTCATTTGCGGATGTTCAGAGATAGTGAATTACCCGACTATATATTCGAGTCGAGTTGGGAGGTATGCAATAAGGTAGGAGGAATATACACCGTTCTGTCGACACGAGCCAACACCTTGCAGCAAAAATGGAAGGATAAATTGATTTTTATCGGTCCTGATTGCTGGAAAAGTGAGGATTGCCCTTATTTTACAGAGGACAATGAACTTTATCATGTCTGGCAGAAAAAAGCTTCCGAAGAGGGTCTCAAGGTTAAAGTAGGCCGCTGGGATGTCCCCGGCCGCCCTGTTGCCATATTGGTTGACTTTACCCCGTTTTATCAGGAAAAGAACAATATATATGGCAAATTGTGGGAGCATTATCAAGTAGACAGCCTGCACGGATATGGCGATTATGACGAGGCATCGATGTTTTCGTATGCGGCTGCCCGCGTGGTCGAGAGCTTCTATCATGCCAATATCACTCCCGATAGCAAAGTAATCTATCAGGGAAATGAATGGATGACCGGTCTCGGACTACTTTATATCAACCGCTACCTGCCGCAGATCGCCACAGTCTTCACAACCCATGCCACCAGCATTGGGCGCAGCATTGCCGGTAACAACAAGCCCCTTTATGACTATCTTTGGGCCTACAATGGCGATCAGATGGCTGAAGAACTGAATATGCAGAGCAAACATTCCATCGAGAAACAGACTGCCCACCATGTCGATTGCTTCACAACGGTCAGTGATATCACGGCTAAAGAGTGTGAAGAACTGCTTGCCAGATCCGTCGACAAGGTGCTTCCCAATGGTTTCGACGATCGCTTTGTTCCATCTGGAATTAATTTCATCAATAAGAGAAAGCGTGCGAGAAAATGCTTGCTTGATATAGCTAACGCACTTATAGGTGGTCAGTTAGACGATGAAACCTTAATTGTTTCTACAAGTGGACGATACGAATTCCGAAACAAAGGCATTGATGTTTTCATCGAAGCCATGCATCGTCTGTCTCAAGCATCAGACTTGAACCGTAAAGTGCTGGCATTCGTTGAAGTGCCAGGTTGGGTGGAAAGCCCGCGCAAAGACCTGCAAGAACGGTTGCAGAGCGGCAAGCATTTTGACACTCCTTTAGTGTATCCGGAACTTACTCACTGGCTTCACAACATGAATGAAGACCGAGTGCTCGGGATGAAGAGGTCATTGGGGTTGGTCAACGGTTCTGACCGACAGGTCAACCTGATTTTTATGCCTTGTTATCTGACAGGCTTTGACGGCATCGCAAACCTCACCTACTATGACTTGATATTAGGCAATGATCTCTGCGTCTATCCTTCATATTATGAACCGTGGGGCTATACGCCCCTTGAGAGCATTGCGTTCAAAGTGCCATGTATCACGACCGATTTGGCCGGATTTGGCTTATGGGCTAACAAAGAGTTGAATAAGAATGCAGAAATTGAAGACGGCGTGAAAGTTATACACCGTACCGATTATAATTATAATGATGTTGCGGAAGCCATCAAAGACACTGTTGTCAAATTTGCAGCATTCACCCCAAAACAGCAGATAGCTGCTCGCGAACATGCAGCTGCGCTGTCTAAGCATGCATTATGGAAGCACTTCATAACCTATTATTATGAAGCCTATGCCATAGCCTTGAAACATGCTTGGGAACGAAATAATAAATGAATAAATGTAATAATATAGATGAATATGAAAATTAAGTCAGATTATGCGAACACTCCACAATGGAAGGATTTGAATATCAAGTCCAGTCTTCCGGAGGAATTGAAGTGCTTGGATGAGTTAGCACACAACATGTGGTGGGCCTGGAACTATGAGGCTCACAATATGTTTAAGAGTTTGGACGAAAAACTGTATGAAGAGGTCGCCCATAATCCGGTTATGCTTCTCGAACGTTTGAGTTATGACCGCAAGGAAGAGATTGTCAATAATCGCACGACCATGCGTAAGGTTAAGGCCGTTTACGACAATTTCCGCAAGTATATGGACGTTGCGCCCGACACGAAGCGCCCATCAGTGGCATATTTCAGTATGGAATATGGTCTCAATCAGGTTCTGAAGATCTATTCAGGCGGCCTTGGAATGCTGGCCGGAGATTACCTGAAGGAAGCCTCCGACAGCAATGTTGATATGTGCGCAGTAGGTCTTTTGTACCGCTATGGCTATTTTAAACAATCGTTGAGCATTGACGGTCAGCAGATCGCTCAATATGAAGCGCAGAACTTCAATTCGCTTCCGATAGAGCGAGTGACAGACGCAGATGGCAACCCAATGGTTGTCGATGTGCCTTACATGAACTATCAGGTACACGCTTACGTGTGGGTTGTCAACGTCGGACGCATCAAACTTTATCTCCTTGACACTGATAATGAGATGAATTCGGAATTCGACAAGCCCATCACGCACACGCTCTATGGCGGCGACTGGGAGAACCGTCTCAAGCAGGAGATCCTCTTAGGCATGGGTGGGATGCTCACTCTGAAGAAACTCGGTATCACCAAGCAAATCTATCATTGTAACGAAGGACATGCCGCACTCTGCAATCTTGAGCGGCTCTGTGACTATGTCAAGAGCGGAATGAACTTCAACCAAGCAATGGAACTTGTGCGGGCGTCTTCCCTCTACACAGTTCACACGCCGGTCCCTGCCGGACATGACTATTTCGAGGAGTCACTATTCGGTAAGTATATGGGTGGTTATCCTGCAATATTGGGCATCACTTGGGAAGAATTCATCGGTATGGGGCGCACTAATCCGTCTGATCATAATGAGCGTTTCTGCATGTCTACGTTTGCTTGCAATACTTCGCAGGAAATCAATGGAGTCAGTAAGCTACACGGATGGGTCAGCCAGAAGATGTTCTCACCATTATGGAAAGGCTACTATCCGGAAGAAAACCACGTCGGTTATGTGACCAATGGTGTTCACTTCCCGACATGGACTGCCACCGAATGGCGTCATCTCTACGACAAATACTTTGATCCTGCATTTATGGGAGACCAGAGCAACGAATCCATCTGGCACGCAATCTATCAGGTTCCGGACAGCGAAATATGGGAGACCCGTATGGCGTTGAAGAAGAAGCTGATCGATTATATCCGCGAGAAGTTCACTCAAACATGGCTAAAGAACCAAGGCGATCCTTCCAAGGTGGTGTCACTGTTAGAGCGAATTAATCCCAATGCGCTGATGATCGGATTCTGCCGTCGGTTCGCGACTTATAAGCGTGCACATCTGTTGTTTACCGATATTGATCGCCTATCAAAGATCGTCAACGATCCCGAGCATCCTGTACTGTTCTTCTTCTCGGGAAAAGCGCACCCTGCAGACGGTGCCGGACAAGGCCTGATCAAGAAGATCTTCGAGATCAGTCAACGTCCTGAATTTTTAGGTAAAATCATTTTCCTGGAAGATTATGACATGCATCTCGCCCGTCGTCTCGTTTCCGGAGTTGACATTTGGATGAACACCCCTACCCGTCCGCTCGAAGCTTCCGGAACTTCCGGTGAAAAGGCAGAAATGAACGGTGTAGTCAACTTGTCTGTGCTTGACGGTTGGTGGGTTGAAGGCTATCGGAAAGGCGCTGGTTGGGCACTCCCCCAGAAACGCACATATCAAGATCAGGGATATCAGGATCGCTTAGATGCCGTTACCATTTATAGTATGCTGGAAAACGAGATTATTCCTCTCTACTATGACAAGAAAAAGAAAGGGTATAGCGAAAGCTGGATCAAGGTGATCAAGAATTCAATCGCCACGATTGCTCCACATTACACTATGAAGCGTCAGCTGGATGACTATTATGCCAAATTCTATGTTAAGGAAGCTAACAGACTTAAGAAGTTACAGGCCAATAATAATCAATTGGCAAAGGAAATTGCACTTTGGAAAGAAACGGTAGCAGAACGCTGGGATTCTATTAAAGTTGTCTCAAAGGACATAGACTTGCTTGAAAACGGAGGCGAGACTGGTGTCACCTATCGTCTACGCTATTCCATTGATGAACAAGGTCTGGCAGACGCTGTGGGCTTAGAACTCGTCGTACTGAAACCTCAGAATGAGGACGATGACCATGAAGTTTTTGCAATACATGAGTTTAAGGTTGTGGGCAACGAAGGTAACGTGTATACCTTTGAAGCAAATATCGAACCGAGTCAGGCCGGTACTTTCCGCACAGCAGTTCGCATGTTCCCCAAGAACCAGTATCTCCCTCATCGTCAAGACTTCTGCTATGTGAAGTGGCTTGATTAATCGAAAGTACGAGTCATTGTCTATGTGGTCTCTGAGTTTTATTAACTTGGCCATTTGACGCTTTAACCTCAGATTGGTCATTAGAGTCCGAACTGATTTTGTTCGATGGCAGGGCAGATTGCTTGTCGGGAATCCAAAGACGTAGCGGGCTATATTAAGGAAGCTTGGCTGACAAGATGTCCTGCAAACGGACGAAAACTGTAGGAAAACATGAAATGACAAGAATAAATGTGCCTCTGTGGTCTAATGAAGGATTGAAGGTCAAGTATTCTTCCGGATCATAGGAAAGCATACGGTAGGCTACATGTAATATTCAAAATAACAACTGCAGCTATAGCATGATTATTGCGTTATAGCTGCAGTTGTTATTTCTTAATTATTGGTGTCCGCTAAAACGTAACCATCCAATTTAGGCCGACTTGCAATTCTAATCAAGAACTCCAAGGGCTACCCTCTTGATTTTTTGTATTGGTATGGCAGAAGTTGCATAATCTGCTCTTCATCCATATCATCATTTAGCTTGCCAAGGACATCTGTCAGCCACTCAAGCGGATTCAGCTGCACGACATCGCAGGACCCAAGCAGCGAGTAGAAGACGGCATTGTCCTCCGCCCCCTTGTCATCTTGGCTGAAGAGATAGTTCTTCCTGCCCAGGACTGAGGGCCGCTGTCCGCGTTCCACATCATTGTTGTCCAGGCGGTATCTCCCGTCAAGGGCATAGTTCCTCATCCTGGGCCAGAGCTTGTAGGCGTAGTCCAGGGCCTTCCCCGGCAGGTTTGAGGGGGTGGTGGCCGTACTGCCTGCCATCATCCAGGCCTCCATGGCATCCATGATAGGCAAGCCCTTCTCCTTTCGCTCTTTTGCCACTTCCTCGTATGAGGCCTTGCGCTGGCGCAGGTTTTCCTCCTGGGTATAGAGCAGGCCGATATATTCAAGGGCCTTCGAGGACACGCCGGGACACGCCCGCCCGGCTTCCACGAACTTGCGGCGGACATGGGCCATGCAGCCCAGCAGGGTTACACCGTCCTGTTTCTCAAAATAATCGTAGACTTTGTAGCCGTCCGTCTGTATGGTCCC
>ONHE01000050.1 GCA_900317545.1 uncultured Prevotella sp.
CTTTCGCTCAAGCTCCTGCATGGTTTCTCCATCAAGTGTTATAAGAACGGACAGGATGATCCGGTTTACAGCGGCATTGTCTCCCAGAGCGACATCTTAGGGCTGGGACTGATCGGCTCTGATAAAGTGCAGAAGATCAGCCTCGCTGTCACGGTGCCTTATAAGGACAAACAAGGCAATGTGATCGACTTCGATGAGATCACCCTTTGGAGCGGTGGCGTGGTTGATCTGAGCGTTTCCACGCTTAATATCTATTATCCGTTTATTGAGGATGGCAATCCTGACAATGTGGCAAAATGTGAGAATCCGCTCGGCTGTAATCCGGTCTATGTATCGAATTCCAGGACGCAAGCCTCTGTTCTCACGGGCGGCGCTTCTATTGATCACGACAACACGGGCAATATCGGTACCGTGGATGCCGGTTCCTTCATGGAAAACCTCAGCTATGCGGTAGACGATGATCCTACGACAGCCTGCACCTTCGGTGCCGTGGCCAAGGTGGGCGGCGGTTATAAGCTCGCTATCAATCTTGGGCGGACGCTCGACTATCGGCATCAGCTCGGACTTATCATGGATAAGCAGGACGATAGGGTGTTAGAGGCTGAAGTGGGCGGCTGGCTGACGATCGAGACCTATCTCCACGGTCAGCCTACCGGTGACAAGAAGACCGACTGGAAGGTCTTGGGCGCTGACGTGCTGACGATGAATGAGAAGCAGAACGTCTATGTCATGAATCCCAAGAAGGAATATGATGAGATCGTCATCACCCTGGCTGCCGTAGCTGATGTGTTGAAGTTCCAGAAGATCTATGGCATCGTGCTTCAAAGCGATGTTGATGGTGACGGCATCCCCGACTGTAAGGATGAGTCGTCGTGTACCTCCACGATCTCTGATATCAGGACCAAGGAGATCTGCCAGAACGAACAACTGAGGGTGACCTGGACCGGCATGTCGGGCACGACATTTAAGATCTCTCTCCCGGAGCAGGGGGTCAATATGGTAACTGTTCCGGCCGTGCCCGGCAATAAGGAAAGCGTGACCTATGAGTTTGATTATCCTTCAAACGAGGATTGGGCAGCTATCCAGAATGGCAATCAGAAGCCGGTGATCCTAAAGTCGAAGAAATGTCAGGTCATCATTTATGATGAGAACGGCAACCAGATTGATGCCGCCGACTATTATGTCCATCCCCTCATCACAAAATGGCGCACCAACGCCATCGATACCGATTGGGGCAACGAGAACAACTGGGTGAACGGCACGCCTTATCTGTGCACGGATGTCATCATTCCTTCCGGAGCCGGGAAATGGCCGGTATTGACGGATAACGCAGGTAAGGAGGGTTGTAACGAAATCCACTTCATGCCGCACGCTGCCGTGGAGAACGTGTTCCGGCTCAATTACGACTCCGCGTGGGTGGATCTCGGCGTGAAGGACGGTCAGACGCTTTACATGGCTCCATTGCAGCAAACGTTCAGCGGCGACTTCTATGTCATCAAGAACGACACGCTGACCGACTACAGCGCGTTCAAGCCCCTCACGGCGACATTGGCGCCGGAGAACAGAATCTACCCGTTCGTCTATCAGCGGATGTGGAAGAGTGCCGGCCAGAAGAATATGACGACAGATGGCTCGCAAACAGATGCCGGGGTCATTACCACGACAACCAACTATGTCACCTGGTCGCACAACTTCAATATACTGAATACCGACTACTCGCTTAAATCTGAGGATTCCAAGTTGACGGGCAATTGCTTCTCGCTTGCTTCGAGCTATGGTGACGGTACCGGTAAGGAAGACGTGATCCGACTCCCTAAGGATGGCACGCGTGTCTACAACTATTATAACAGTTTGGGTGATATCGTACAGGGGCGCTCCGCTTCTGTCACGCATGATGTCTCGGCCTATCGGTTCGGTTATGAGGCAAACACATCGTTGATGAAGGATTTCAAGACGGACGATTTTACCAGCCGGTATGGAAAGCGCAAGATCTTTAACATCCCGGTCGACGGCGACGGCAGTTTCACCATTCATTATTCGCATGATGTCGTTTCGGGCACGCAGGCTGAAGACGGTATTTTCCTTGTCGGTAATCCGATGATGAGCCATCTCGTCGTCAGTAAGTTTATTGCTGCCAACAGTGCTGTTAAGAGTCTGACGACATGGAACGGCGAGCAATCGGTTAACACGGTCGTCATCATTGACGGACAGCCCGTAGGAACATCCGGGGATGCGGCAACAACCATCGAGCCTGCTCACGCCTTCTTCGTGCAGACAGAGCAGACGAACAGTGCGTATCCGACGACGCTCGACCTGACGTACACCACCGCGATGTTCGATCCTACGGCTTCCGAGAAGACCGGTAACGCCAAGGCTCGCTTTGCAAGCAGTGATCCGTTTGCCGCGTTGCGCATCCTTGCGTCCGCTGACGGAGCCAAGGCCGGCACGCTGCTGCTGCAGGGCCGCGACAATAAGGCCGCTACCATCCTCGACAGTGAGGTGCAGCCCAAGGTGGCCGTGTTCACGGTGAGCGACGGCAAGGCCTATGATGTGCAGCCGGTCAACGGTGACATCATCCCACTCGGCATCATCGCCACGGACAGCGTCAAGGTGTCGTTCCAGACCATCGGTGGCTTTGACCTGAGCGAGTGGACGCTGCGCGACCTCTCCACCGGCTTCAGCTATCCGCTCACGGAGCCTGTCACGCTCGAGGCCGACGGCACGACGATCGGGCGCTATGTCCTCACCCGTGGCAATGCTACGGATGTCAAGGCAGCGCTGCTGTCAGACGGTCTCCTGCTCAATGTCGCTGACCGGATGGCTACGGTGACGAGCCATGAGGCTGATCTCACCTCTGTAGCTGTCTACAACGAGGCCGGCCAGCTTGTTGACCGCGTGCAGCTTAACCATGAGCGCCAGGCCGTGCTGCATGTCTGCAACGGTGTCAACATCGTGAAGGTGTGCCGGGCTGGCAAAGCCGACAGGACCTATAAGGTGATGGGCGAGTAAAACCGCATCACAATCGTCCATGAATGGCAAGACCCCATTTCGGCTTCTCGACAGAGAGACGGAATGGGGTCTTCTCGTTCACGCAGGTTTCATGTACCGACTTTCCATGACCTTTTTACAACGACATTTCACGACATTTCACGACATTTCACGACCTTGCCCCCCTTTCTGCCCGAAGCGAGCGGTAGCGACCCTAAGTCGTGGAAAGTCGTGTAAAGTCGATACCGGCAACGCTGCGAGTGTCGTGGAAAGTTGAATAAAAATTGCCAAAAAGTAAAAAGTAAGGGCAACGGGAATAGCATGAAATAGAACGGGAAAATGCCTGAAAAAAGCCTTTTCGAGTGAAAAAAAGCGGAAGACGGATACCTATTTGTCGACAGGAATTCGCCTTCTTATAAGGATGGCACCCTCACTCTTATAAGGATGACACCGCCATTCTTGCAGGGATGCCACCCCCACTCTTATAAGGATGGCACCGCATGAGTGGTCAGTCGAAAGGCTCATTCTGTGCTCGTAATTGTAACTTGTTGGTTATTAGGAATATACGAACTTGGCCTAAGGATACGTTCTTTCGGCACGAGATCGGTCTTGGCCGAAAAAAAACGATTCTTGGCGGGGGTTGCGAGTAAAAAAAGTTTTAATCCTCATACACCTTTTGCATCTGTGGTATCGTTATTTTGCCTCTTGAGAGTTTGATGAGGCCCTGCGCTTGCAGGACATGGAGGGCAGGAGAGATCTCCTGTCATCGATAGCCGAGGAGGGCACCGAGGGTGGACATCCTGATAAAGAACGTCTTGGTGCCCACGGGAGAGAAACACCGCTGGCGGAGGAACACGCGGATGCGTTGTTGCAGGACATCGGCAGCTCTCTCCTTGTCGGTGGCGCCCTGGGGAACGTATTGCTGTTCCCAAAGCTGCTGTTCCCATTTCTGTAACTTTGTGGAGAGTATGCCGGCGAGGTTGAGCCGGAAGATGAGCGAGGAGGCCAGGAGCCTTTGCAGTTCTTCCTTCTCGAAGGTCAGTGTGCTCACGGGGGTGATGGCTTTGATGGTGTGGGTGAAAGTCTGGAAACGTCCGAAGAGTCCGTCGGTCTGGAGCATGACGGGCGCGTTGAGCGTCTCCTCCATGCTGAAGGCCCCGTCGTCGGAGCGAGCCTGACAGAGGATGTCGCCCTGGTTGACGATGACGAGCTTGCCGCAGGGGTCGCCCCGCCTGACGATGACCTTTCCCGCATCGTACTTCTTGAAGTCGATGCGTAACTGCGTCATGATGCCTTCTAATTCTTCGCGGCTCATGCCGATGAAGAGCGGAAGCGTGGCAAGCTCATCCCATTTCATAAGCGACCATTATTGCTAAAGGCTTCCGCCTCGATCATTGTGCGATGGCCTTCCGCATGGAAGGCGAATACCAGACGGCGTTCTTGCTTGTCATGCTCGCCACGTCGGCTATCGGGGCCTTCGTCAGCAACACAGGTACGGTGGCCCTGATGATGCCTATTATCGTCAGCATGGCGGCGCAGGGCGGATTCA